>JAZSOX010000036.1:0-3573 GCA_045537175.1 Bacilli bacterium | reverse complement strand
AAATTTATTTTTAGCCAAATTAATTAAATCATTTATATAGGGGTGAAGTAATGGTTCTCCTGAAACATGAAAATACAAATATTTTGTATAATTATTTAATTTTTCTAATACTTTCTTATATTCCTCTATAGTTATAAACTTTTTATCACGATTATTCTTAATACAGAAAGAACAATCTAAATTACAATTGTTTGTTATTTCTAAATAAACTTTTTTATACATACAAGACACCTTTTATTAATTATAACAAAAATATATAAAAAACTAAATCATAGTTTTTTATATTTAGGCATGATAAAATTAATTTGGATTGTACGAGGGAGGTTATTATGTACGATGTAGTTATTGTGGGAGCAGGTCCTGCTGGATTATTTGCAGCTTATGAACTAATAGAAAATAATCCTAAATTAAAAGTATTATTATTAGACAAAGGAAAATTTGCTAAAAATAGAAATTGTCCAATGAAAAAAAATCATAAATGTGTTAATTGTAACCCATGTGGAATATTATCTGGCTATGGTGGTGCTGGAACATTTTCTGATGGTAAATTAAATTTTATTCCTAAATTAGGTAAATCAGATTTATTTAAATACATGAGTATAAGCGAAGCTAATAAGTTAATTGATGATACTGAAGTTATATTCAACAAATTTGGAATGGATAGTCAAGTTTATCCAACCAATATGGATGAAGCCAAAAAAATTCAAGCTAAGATTGCTAAAGAGGGAGCTAATCTATTAATTATAAAACAAAAACATTTAGGAAGTGATAAACTACCGGAATATATCAATAATTTTACTGAACATTTAGAAAATAAAGGTGTAGAAATTTTAGAAAATGCTGATGTTTTAGATATAGAAGAAAATCAAGATTATAAAGTTATTTATAAAACAGGAAAAAAAATCAACGAAGTTTCTTCCAAATATGTAATAGTAGCTCCAGGTAGAACTGGTGCTAAATGGATTCAAGAATTAGCTGATAAATACAAAATACCATATGTATCTCAAAGCATTGAAATTGGTGTTAGAGTTGAAGTAAGAAAAGAAATATTACAAGAATTATGTAGCGTTATATATGATCCAACAATATTTATAAAAACTAATACATATAATGACCAAATAAGAACTTTTTGTACTAACCCAGAAGGATTTGTCGCAAAAGAAAACTATTATGGTTATATATGCGTTAATGGTCACGCCTTAAAAGATATTAAATCAAATAATTCTAACTTTGCATTTATTTCAAAAGTTAGTCTAACCCATCCTTCTACTAATACTAGAGAATATGGTGAATCTATTGCTAAAATTGCTAATACTTTAGGTAATGGAAAACCTATTGTTCAATCTTTAAAAGATTTAAAAGCTGGTCGACGTTCTACACTGGATAGGATTAATACAGGATTCATAGAGCCCACTCTAAAAGATGTTGTAGCAGGAGATTTAGCGTTAGTACTTCCTCATCGAATTATAAAAAATATTTTAGAAGGTTTAGAAACGCTTGATAAAATAATACCTGGTGTTAATAATGGAGAAACTTTATTATATGGACCCGAAATAAAATTCTTTAGTAATGAAATTACAACTGACAATAACATGAAGCTAGAAAATCACAATATTTATTTTATTGGAGATGGTGCTGGTAAAGCCGGAAATATAGTTGCTGCTGCCGCTACTGGACTAGTAGCATCAAGAGATATTTTACGCAGAATTAGTGAGTAAAATTATTTAAAAAAATTAGGGTAAAAAGGTTGACAAAAATAATAAAATCGATTAGGATAGTAATCACCAATTCGGAAATACTGAATTGGTGCTAGTATCACACTAGTCAACCCCTTTTTATTCTTTGAGACCACAAGTTAATGTGGTCTCCTTTTTTTGCACAAAAAATCACTATATTTAAAATATAGTGATTTTTTATTTTATATTAATTTTTTGTAATAATTATATCTCTTAATAGCATTTTCTTTTTGTAAATTAAGTAGTTTTTCTGCTAATTCTTTATCTTTAATTTTTAAAGCCTTAAATCTAACTTCATTATCCAAAAATTCATGATATCTTTCAAAATCCGGTTCTTTACTATCAATATATAATTTTTCTTCTTCTGGATTATAATGCATTAATATTTGATATCCAACATCTATCGCAAGTTTGCCTTCACTCATTGAACAAGACATACCATTTTTTATACCATGTTCTACACAAGGAGAATATGCAATAATTATTGCTGGCCCATTATGTTCCATTGCTTCTTTAAATATCTTTATTGTATGCATTATATTACTTCCTAAAGAAATACTAGCTACATAACAATTTGGATAACTCATTGCAATTCTAAATAAATCTTTCTTATAAGTTTTTTTACCAAAATCTGCAAATTCTGCAACTGCACCAATTCTACTAGATTTACTTGCTTGACCACCAGTATTTGAATATACTTCAGTATCAAGAATTAAACATTTAATATTTTCATTTTGACTCATAACATGATCTAGTCCACCAAATCCAATGTCATATGCCCAACCATCTCCACCTACTGCCCAAACAACTCTAGCAGGTACATAAGAAAGTAAATCTTTTAAATCATTTGGTATATCTTTACCTTCTAACTTATTTTTTACATTCATAGTTATAGTAGCATCATCGCTATTTTCTAACCACTCATTAAATAGTTCTTGTACATCTTCTGAAACAGAATTAAGACTCATAGTCATTATTTCTCTTATTCTCTCTCTTTTTTGTTTGAAAGATGCATGAATACCTAAAGCAAATTCAGCGTTATCTTCAAATAATGAATTTGCCCAAGGGATACTATAAGGTGTTGAAGGTGCACTACCACCATAAATTGAAGAACAACCAGTAGCATTAGCAAATACTAGTTCATCTGCATATATTTGAGTTAATAACTTAATATAAGAGGTTTCTCCACAACCAGCGCAAGCTCCATGAAATTTAAATTTACTTTGTTTTAAGCTTGCACCTTTCATTGTAAATTTATTCATTAGTTCTGGATTTTCATGAGTTTCAAAATATTTATCACATATTTCTCTATTTTCCTTGTTACCACTACCAAAACTTAAGGCATTAGTTGGACAACTTTTAATACATAATCCACAACCTGTACAATCATATTCACTAATTGCTAAGTAATAGTGATTTTCTTTGTTACCTAAACATTCTTTACCAACATTTTCTTTTAATATTAATGGTCTAATTACTCCATGAGGACAAACTATATTACATTGTCCACATTCAATACATTTCTTAGGATCCCAAACAGGAACTTCATATGAAGTGTTTCTTTTTTCGTGTTTTGTTAAATCCCAAGGAAATGCACCATTTCTATATGGCACTAATTCACTTACTTTAAGTTCATTTCCCATACGAGCGTTAATTTTTTCAAATATATTTTTCTTTAATTTAACAGATGCATCATTTAAAGTAATATTATCTAAAACACTCAAATTATCTATCGATGATTTTAATGCATTTAAGTTATTGTTAACTATATCTTCACCCTTAGTAGCAAATGTTTTTCTAATTAATTCACATACCTTTTCATAACCATCTTTAATAT
>JAZSOX010000137.1:0-5974 GCA_045537175.1 Bacilli bacterium | reverse complement strand
TTAATTCTTTTTCTAATAAATTATCTTTAAAATCACTAGTATTACCAAAATTAGCTTTTAATAATATTGATAAAAATATTCTTATATGTAAATCATCAAATTCTTTAAAAATATTTTTAGGCATTTTAATCCCTATTTTTATTTTCTTATTAGTAACATTTATATTTAACTCTTCATAATCTTTATTAACTTTTTTATTTTCTTTTTTAACTACTCTAATTGGATTTAAATATTCTTTAAATTCTTTTTTATTTTGATTTTCTTTAACAGCTTCCATAATTTCATACGGATTGAAATTACCAGTAACAACCAAAAACATATTTTCTGGATGATAAAAAGTATTAAACACTAATTTTATATCTTCTAAAGTAATCTTTTTTATATCTTCTTTAGAACCCGTTATCAGTTTTTTATGTTCATATCCATTAAATAAATTATCTAAATGTTTAAACAACATTACTGTATATGGATCGTCTTCTCCCATTTTCGCTTCTTCTGTTATTATTCCCTTTTCATTACTAACTATTTTTTTAGTAAAATAATCATTTTGAACAAAGTCTAATAAATGAATTATGTTATCTTTTGGATTTTCGCTACCAAATACTTGATAATTCGTATAATTAAATGTTGTAAAAGCATTTGTATCGCAACCGGTTTTATTAAAATAATCATGAGCAGTCATATCTTTTGATTCATTAAATTTAACATGTTCTAAAAAATGAGCTACCCCTGATGGAGTTTTATATGTTTTGTTACCTACTTTGAATTCATTATGTATTGAGCCATATTTAACAGATAAAGTTCCATAAAAAGTATTTACTCTTTTATTTACCCACATAAATACTTTTAATCCATTATCACATTCATCATAATAAATTTTTTCATTTAAACCTTTTAAATTTATCTCAGTCATTCTCTTCACCTGCATTTTGAACATAAATAGTATTTAATGATAAACTTTCGCCACACTTCATTAAATCTTCTCTTGTTGTTTTATTAACTAACTCTATTCTTTCATCTATTAAAGGTAAATTATCAAAAACATTGAAAACATAATTATTTAAAATGGAAACATTATTATCAAGTCCCATTTTTAATGAGAATGTTAAATTCTTTTTAGCATCTTCAATTGCATCATCACTATAATCACCTTTAATCATTTCATTAATGCACTTTTTAATTAGTTTTTCTGCTAATTTAACATTTGTTTTATCTAGTGATACTTCTACAATTAAAAGTCCATCATATTTTAAATATAAACTTCTCACTCCATAACATAAAGAGTTTTCTGTTCTTAAATTTTTATATAATTTTGATGATATGCCTCCTGAACCTAAAAGATAATTAAAAATATGGAATGAAGTATTTTTTAATTCTTTGTCTAGATTATTTATATTATATATCATAACTAAAGTACTTTGAACAAAATTAGAAGCTTCACTAGTTTCTACTACTTTCTTTCTTGACTCATTATTAACTTCTATTGATGGCCTATTTAACTTTATTACTCTATTTTTAAAATTTTCTTTAATAATGTTAGTTACTTCTTCGGTATTAATATCGCCAATTACAAAAATATCACAATTAGAATGATTAAATAATTCTTCATAAGCATCATATAAACTGCTTGGAGTAATCCTTTCTAAATCATCAATTGTTCCTAATATTTTAAATGAAGATGGTGAATTTTCATCCATTGTTTTAAGTGCGTTAATTATCGCTAACTTATCGGAATTTTCCTTAACACTTTCTATTTCTTCTTTCATTCTTCTTTTAACAATATTAAAATTTGTTATATCAAATTCTCTAGTTTTTACTTTTGGATTATTAATTATTTGAAATGGAAAAGTTAAAACCTCTTTTAAATAATCTTTTTCATTAATAAATTTAGGAGCAATAAATTCAATAATAAAAGATGTAGTAAATAAATTACCAACTTTATTAGTAACTCCATAAAAATTAGCTTTATATAATTCTTCTAATCTTATAGCAATATCTTTTCTTCTTTGATAATATTTTGAACAATCTGTTAATATATCACATAAAAAAGTAAAGACTGGCATTTTTTCTTTTTCTACTTCTCTACTAAAAATTATTTCCATTCTCACAGTTTTAAATTTATCAGTTTTTACTGTGTGAATGTTATATGATTTACAGTCATACTTTCTATATTCCATAAGACACCTCTAATGTTATTATAGCACAATAAATTTTATTTATGAGTAATCTATAACAAAAAAAGCAAAGTGTTTATAATCACTTTACTTTAATTTATTATATTGTTTAATTATATAATCATCAGTCATTCCTGCTAAATAATCTAAAACTATTCTTTCATTAGAATTATTATTTTTATAATCATCATTCATACTATTTAAGTAACTTGTATATATAATAGATTCACTATTTTTATTAGTCAAATCTTCTAAATATATATTATATAAAACATTAAACATATTTTTTATATTATATAATTCTTCATCAGTATATGCTTTATTATAAATATTTTCATAATTATATTTCTTTAAAGCAACAATGGCATTATATACTTTATCACTTAATTTAATATAATTTTTATTCCTACTATTATTTATTATATCAATAATTATATTATTAACTATTTCTCTGTTACTTGTTCCTAATACACTAGATATACTTTCTGGGATATCTTTAAAATTAATCATGCCAAGCCTAACGGCATCTTCTATGTCTTTCCCTAAATAAGCAATCATATCACTTATTCTTACAACGCATCCTTCTAAAGTCATTGGTCTTAACTTTTTTAATATACTGTTATCATAGTAAGATGATTTATATTCTTCTAAAAATTCTTCTTTTGTTTTATTTTTAGGATGATATTCTCCTAAAGCAAATTCTCCATTATGACACATAATTGCATCTAACACTGGTAAAGTAATATTATATCCATTTCCATAATTTTCAATATTCATAAGTATTCTTACACTTTGAATATTATGGTTAAAATATCCTTCACTATGTTCTAAACTGATTTCATTTAATATTCTCTCTCCAACATGTCCAAATGGTGTATGTCCAAGATCATGACCTAAAGCAGCTGCTTCAATTAAGTCTTCATTTAAATTTAGTGCTCTACCTATTGTTCTTGCTATCTTGCTTACAAATTGAACATGAGTCATTCTTCTACTTAAATGATCATTATCTCCATGAGTAAAAACTTGAGTTTTATCCAAATATCTTGTATATGATAAAGAATATATAATTCTATCTATATCACGGTAAAAACTTGGTCTAAAATCATCTTCTTCAGGAGTGAATCTTATACCTTTTTCATAAGGACAAGCATATAAGCTTAATCCTTTTATTTTCATATTTTTATATACTTCTTTATTTTGCATTAACTTCTTCCACTTCTTCAAAACGATATTTTTGTTTTACTTCTGGATATTTTTCATGGTCAACTTCACTATTAAACATATCATAAGGTCTTGCCCACTTTAAGTTATCTCCATATAATGCTTGATATATTACTACCTTTTTATATTCTATATCATTATTAGATTCAGAATCATTTACTATATCAAGTACTATATATAGCATTCCTTTAAAATGTTTATATATTTTTCCTATTTTTATTTCTCTCATACTATACCTCCTTTATTTTATCATAGAAAGGATTCATATTAACACACCTAACTTTACTTTTTTGTTAATTTACTCAAAAATGACAAAATATATAATTTTTATCTACATTTACAAAAGCGTTTCATATACTCTTCAATTGCAGCAATCATTTCCGGAGCAATACTTTCGTTTTTTCTATTATTTGGAATATTATTTTTAATTATATCTATAGCCGCTTCCAAAGGTATTTTTTCGATTTTAAATTTACCTTTTTTTTCATGTTCAGTATAATTTACATTTGCTAAGTTTGGCTCTTTAATAGTTTCCACAAGAAAATATAGTATTATTGCTTTTTGATTTATCCCACTTTCAGGCCAATCTTTGCTTAAATAAGTAACCAACATAAAAGGTTCAGATATTTCTTCATCGTCCAACTCAATTCCTGTTTCCTCTAATACTTCCCTTTTTAAACAGTTCTTAAAATTTTCATTTTCTTCTAAATGTCCTCCAGGAAATTGTAAAATTCCATCTTCATTCCCAACTAAAACATTATTATCATTTATAATCAAAGCTTTAGCTCTTAAAACAACTTTTGAAATATCTTTCTCAGATAAAAAATCATAATTATAAATAATTTCTTTCATAACAAGTTTCATTCCTTTCATATCTTCCAAACAATTATAACATATTTTTCGGATTCATTTTCAATAATTGCATCTTCTAATGAAATTGCTCGCATTTCGCGTTCATTTTTTCTAAATCTTTCTATTGCTCTTAAATAACAACTTTGGGGGGAGCATGAAATATGAATTGCAATTATATTTATATTTGCCTCAGCTAATTTTTTTAATAAATTTTCAGATATAGTTGGTGCATATTCTTGAAAAATATCAATTCTATTGTTTTTTGAAATTGCTCTATCTACTTGAATGGCATAATGTACGTCCGATATTAAAAATTCAGAATTTCTACACATATTAACAAACCAATCATCAACTTTTTCAGAGGAAATTTCGCTAAAAATTAGCGAATTAATTAAATTGAAACTTTGATATTGCTTAATAACTAAATAAAAAGTCTTAAGTTGATCCTTAAGACTTTTATTTTATAAATTAGGTACACCAACACATTTTGTTTTTATTGTACTTGGCATATATTTTGTAGTATATATTACATCTTCATAAACTACATCTTTTGTTCTCACATAATATTCATCATTATGCATTTCAATTCTATAACTATAATTATTACCAACTTTTGTAACAGTTATTGTTCCCTCGTAATCATCATATCCTTTAATATATCCTGCATCTTCTAAATTTTGAAGAGTAAAACAATAAGTATTTGCACCTTCCATAGTATAGTAATTTGAATTAGAACCACTTGTTATTAAATTTACTGCTTGCGATGCTGCATCAATCGCATTATTAGCATCGGTAACAAAATCTGATTCACCATTAATATTCATTAATTCACCATATTTTGTTCCTTTTAATCTAGTTTCTAGATTACTCATAATAGTATTCAAATTTTCTTCAGTCATATTTTTATAATTTAATGTATTATTTGTATTCATATCAGCTATATTAGCTCCAACTGTTATTTTTGTTGTATTTGTAACTTTAATTGATTCTTTACCATAAGCCATTTCTACAACTATTTTTGTTTCAGTTTCTCTATCACTAATATTATTGATATTAGATTCAAGATTAACTACTATTTTTTCATCTGAACTTACTTCTATATTAAATTTAAAATCCATAGAGTTATTATTTACATATGTAATATTTCCCTTAAATAATTCATTGTCTATAGATGCAAAATCTATATTAATATTATTAGCATCAAGAGATTTTACAGTACCAGTTACTATTGTTTCTTCTGCTTCTTTAACGGTTAATTTTTGACCATTTACTTCCAGTAACATATCATCTATAGCAATTAATTTATAATCTTTATAATTAATAAAATATGCTTCATCAACTTCGTTTTCTTCCATTGCTACTTTAACCACATTACCAAGAAGCCCTGAAGTATAAATAGATATTTTTAATATTCCAGTTGGTTCTTCAATAGAATTAATTTGTTCCTTAGCACTATTTAACATTTCTATAAATTCTGCTTTTTCTATTTCTCCTAAAGAAACAATTTCTTCAACTAATTTATCATCATTAAGCATTCCATCAATATAAGTTGTTGCGATAACTTTTAAATTATCTTTATTAAATGTTAATGACATTTTAGTAGAACTTACTTTTTTACCATTAATACTAATTTTTGTACTATCCTTTTCATAGCTTACTTTATTTAGTGCATCATTAGTTAATTCTTTAAAACTTGTAACTATATATTTAATATCATCTATATTTTC
>JAZSOX010000125.1:0-4441 GCA_045537175.1 Bacilli bacterium | reverse complement strand
ATCATCTTTAATAACTTTTAAAGCTTCTAACATATATCTAGAACTAAATGCAATTTCTAATCTATCTTTGTTACTACAATCAATTGTTAATTTTTCTTCAGTTTTACCAATTTCACTAGCACTTGAAGAAATCACCATATTTTTATCATCTATTAATACTCTAACTATATTTTTATCTTTGCTTTGGGCAAGTAATGAAGCACGATCAACTGCGTCATTAAAAGCTTTTAAATCAAGATTAATCATATAAGCAAATTCATTAGGTATAAAATGATTTGTATCTGGATAAGTACCACTTAATAAATTTGTTTGGAATTGAATGTTCTTGTATTTAAATAATATCTTATTATTAAATATATGCATTACTATATCATCATCATCATTTAACATTTTTTCGAATTCATTAATACTTTTTCCTGGGATAACAATATTTATAGTAGCATTTACAATTGCATCTAATTTTATATTCTTTTTAGCAAGACGATATGAATCGGTTGCAATACACTCAAGCATATCTCCTGTTATTTTTAAATTAATACCTGTTAAAAGAGGTCTTACTTCTTGCGTTGATACTGCATAAGATGTTTCATTAATAATAGATTTTAATGTTTCTGCTTTAATTGTAATAGGTTCTTTACTTTCTTCTAAAGAAATATGTGGATAATCATTTATATCATAACAATTTAAGTTATATTCATTATTATCAGTAAAGATTTTAATTTTACTACTATCTACAGATTCAAAATTAATAACATCAGATGGCATTTTTCTAATTATTTCTAATATATACTTACTTTGAATAATCATACTACCACATTTATCTATTTTTTTAATATCTGTTTCAGGTATATTTATTTTTATAGTAAGTTCAGAATCACTTGCTAATAAACTTAAACCTTCATTTGTTAAATCAAATTTAATTCCATTAAGAATTGGTATTGTAGTTCTTGTTCCTATTGCTCTAGTAACATTAGTAAGTGCTTCTAATAAAATATTTTTATCAATAACAAATTTCATTTTATCTCCTTCTTTCTTTTTATTATTAATATTATATTATTGTATTTATTATAGTGTTGATAATGTTGATAACTCCCTATTTATTAACTTAAATCACGATAAATACGAGTGTTGATAACTAGTTTTTTATCCACATTTTTATAACTTTGATTTGATTTCTTTTAACATATTATCAAGAGTAGTATTATTTTTTAACTCATTTTTAATTTTGTCACAACTTGCTACTACTGTTGAATGATCTCTTCCACCAAATTCTAAGCCTATTTTTGATAAATTTTCATCAGTTTCTATCCTACAGAGATACATTGCAATATGCCTTGGCTTAGCTATATTATTACTTCTTCTTTTACTTTTTAAATCTTCCACTGTTATTTTAAAGAAATCTGCTACTACTTTTTGAATATGAGATATTGTATTTTCTTGATATACATTAGTATTAACATAATCTTTAATAGCCTCTATAGTAAAATCTAGTGTAATAATATCTGGTGCGTACATCGCTGTATAAGCAAGTAATCTATTAATTGTTCCTTCAATTTGTCTTACATCATTTGGACAAGCATTAGCAATATATTCAATAACATCTCTATTTACCTTGCTTTTAATACTAGTATTAGATAATTTTTGTTTAATAATTTCACACCTTAATTCAAAATCAGGTGGATAAATGTCTACAGGAAGTCCCCAAGTAAACCTACTTCTCAATCTTTCTTCAATTTTTTTCAAATCATCTGGACTTTTATCACTAGAAATAATTATTTGTTTATTAGCTTGATGTAAAGCTTCGAAAGTATGGAAAAATTCTTGCTGAGTTAGCTCTGCACCTACTAAAAATTGAATATCATCAACTATCAGTACGTCTACTCCACGATATTTATTTTTAAATTGTCTAGCGTATTCAATTGATGCTTGACCACGTTCTAATTTAGATATTTCAACATACTCATTTTTGAAGTCATCACTTGTTGTATATAATACCTTTTTATTAGAGTGTTCTGTAATATAATTACCAATCGCATGCATTAAATGCGTTTTACCTATTCCACTTCGACCATAAATAAATAATGGGTTTCGTATTGTTCCAGGAGATTGAGCAACATTCATTGCTGATATAAAAGCAAGTCTATTTGATTCCCCAACAACATAATTATCAAAATTTAAATTAGGATTTAAATTAGTATTCCATTCTACGGTTTTTTCATGTATTTCTTCTGGTATTTTGTTGGTAACTTCTTTTATTTCCTCAATTTCGTCTTCTGTTACAAATTTAAAAGAATAGTTTATACCTGTTAATGAAAAAAATGTTTCATCAAATAATTCTATATAAGTAGTTCTTAATATTTTTTTGTGTACTGGAAGAGGTACTTTGATAACAAGTTCTTTATCGTCCATATTAACAAGTTCAAGATCGTTAAACCACACAGAATATGTGCTTGGACTTACTGTATCAGCAATTTCGCTTAAAAATTGTTTAAAAATTTCTTGTGTTTTCAATACCTCACCCCACAATCAAATATATCCCAAGTTCATTTTATCTTAAATGATTTTTTATTACAAGAAAAAATTAAAAAAATGTTAATAACAACATAATTTTCAACATTATTTTTCTTGATAAAATCTATAATACAAAAAGTTAATAACATTTTCAACAAAAAAGTTTTAACTTTTAAACTTATTAACATGTTAATTGTTTTTGATAATGTTGAAAGTGTTAAAATAATAATCATTCAATTTAAATTAAAAGAAAATAAAATATTTTTTTCAACATTATATTTGTAATCAAGTTATTTTAAAAACGAAAAATATAAAAAGTGTTGAAAACCCGTTATTTCTTGACATTCTTATCTTAATAATATTATAATAATAACGCTGAAGAAAGAGGTGGAATTCGAAATGAAAAGAACATATCAACCAAATAATAGAAAAAAAGCTAAAAAACATGGTTTCTTTGCACGTAAAGGAACAAAGATTATTAACAATCGTCGTAGAAAAGGTCGTAAGGAATTAACTAAATAATTTCTTACGTGTTTTTTTAATATTATGAAAAAGAAAAACGTAGTTAAATCAAAAATTTTATTTAATGATATAATTCAAAATGGTAAACGAAATGCTAATAAGTATTTTGTTATTTGTAGTGTTAGTAAAAATGAGGTTAGTAATAATTTTGGAATTGCAGTAGGAAAAAAAGTGGGTAATGCAGTTATTAGAAACAAAATAAAAAGACAATTAAGAAATATTATCGATAATAATTTGAAGTTATTTCCAAATTTTCACAATTATATTATAATATGTAAGAAAGAGATATTAAAATTATCTTATAGTGAAATGGAAAAAGAATTAATTAAATTATTAAATAAAGGAGAAAAAAATGAAAAATAAATTATTAGCCATTATATTGGTAATGATGGTTTTACTAACAAGCGGGTGTGGAAGTAATGATTATATTAAGGATGAAAATAAAAAAATAGTCCAATATAAAGAAACTGGGCAAAATTTACCGAATAACATTTTATGTAAACCAGAAGAAAACACTGAATTATATAAGTTATATGAACAATATAATGATGAATTAAAAATATCACTTGATAAATTACCAAAATGTAGTGAATTTAAAATAACATCAAATAAGAGTTCTGGTATTTGGGAATTTCTATTTGTTAAACCACTAGCGTTCTTAATTTTAAAATTAGGAAATTTAGTTGGAAATATGGGTATATCCTTAATTATAATAGGATTATTAATTCGTTTGATATTATTACCTTTCTCATACAAAACACATAAGCAAAGTAAAAATATGCAAAAAGTAAATAAAGAAATGCAAAAACTTGAGCTTAAATATCGTGGTCGCGATGATAATGAATCAATGATGATGAAAAGTCAAGAAATGATGTTATTATATAAAAAATATAATGTTAAACCAATGTCTGGATGTTTAGTGTCATTTATTCAATTACCTTTATTCTTTGCTTTCTTACAAGCAATTAATAGAGTTCCAGCAATATTTGAAGATAAATTATTAGGATTTAATCTAGGTATGACTCCATATGTAGGATTATCTAATGGAAATTACTTATATGTTATCCTTATTATATTAATAGCGGTATCAACATACTTTTCATTTAAATATTCAATGAAATCAACAGGGGCAATGAATCAATCTCCAGAAATGGAAAGTCAAATGAAAATGATGACAAATATAATGGTAGTTTTAATAGTTGTTACATCTTTCTCATTAACAACAGCTCTAGCATTTTATTGGATAATTACTTATGCATTTATAGCTATTCAAACTTTTATTTTTAAAAGATTATCTGGTGAAATAAAAAAGAAACCAAAAGAAGAAAAAAAGAATAATTCAAAAATAAAAGAAAAATTAGAAGTGAAAAGAGGTCTTAAGTATGGAAATAATAAATAGAGAAGGTAA
>JAZSOX010000035.1:0-5032 GCA_045537175.1 Bacilli bacterium | reverse complement strand
ATAATAAAGAAATATTAGAAGAATTAAAAGAAGAAGTGTTAGCGTTAACAAGCAAACATCCATTAATGTATTAGAAGGAGTAAAAAATGGAAATAGTAAAGTCATGGGTTAAGGTTGAAAATTTCGATGGTGTTAAAATTATGAAAAATTTAGAAAGAGCATGTCGTACATGTTATCGTTCTGAAGGGCTTATTGCAGAAGATAGTTACAAAAATTTATTAAAAAATTGTCTTACTAAAGGTCATGAGTCTATTTTAGAACATGAAAAAATAACTATTAGAATGCAATGCGATGTCGGCGCTTATAAAGATTTAACAAGGCATCGTGCTGGTACAGCATTTTCGATAGAATCTACACGTTATTGTAATTATAGTAAAGATAAATATACAAATAATATTAAATTTATTGATCCTATATTCATTGACAATGAAAAGAACTATAAAGAATGGAAAACTGCTATGGAAAATATAGAAAAATCATATATGACGATGGCAGAGAATGGTGCAAAGACAGATGAGTTAAGAATGTTATTACCACATTCAGCAGCTGCAGAAGTAACTATGACTTGTAATATTAGAGAATGGAAACACATTTTAACATTGCGTTGTTCAAAAATGACACACCCGTCTATTAGACAATTACTAATTCCACTTTTATTAAAATTTAAAGAAGAAATGCCAGAAATATTTGAAAATGTACCATATGATGAAAAATTTCCAAAAGAATGGTATGCAGAGATTTCTACTGAAGAAATTTAAAGGTAAATATATGAGTAAAATAATATTAAAAATAAGCGGTGAAGCATTAAAAGGGGAAAAGACTGCTGTTTGTAATGAAAAGTTAGAAGTTATTCTTAAGACGATTGAATCGTTAAAAAAAGAGCATCAAATAGGAATTGTGATTGGTGGTGGTAATTTCTTTAGAGGTAGAGAACATACTGATATGGATAAAGTTACTGCAGATACTATTGGTATGCTTGGTACAGTAATGAATGCTTTATATGTAAAAGACTATTTAGAAAAAAATGGTTTGAAAACCACAATTTCAACACCATTTGATTTTCCAGGATTAATAAATAATTTCAGTGATGACGAATTAAGAAAAAAATATAATAATGGAGAGGTTATAATATTTGGGGGTGGAGTTGGCAAAAGTGGTTTTTCGACAGACTCAGGAACTGTTCTAGCCACTGAAAAATTAGATAGTGATTTAATTGTTAAAATGACTAATGTTGATGGAGTTTATGATAGCGATCCAAAAATTAACTTGAATGCAAAAAAATTTAGTTCTCTAAGTTACCAAGAAGTACTAGATAGAGATTTAAAAGTGATGGATTCATATGCTATCAAAAAATGCCAAGACAAAAACATTAAAATACTAGTAATTAATTTTAATGATTATATAAATATTAAAAAATATTTTGATGGAGAAAATTTAGGTACAATAATAGGAGTTTAAAATGGGAAAATTAATTGTTATTGAAGGAACAGATTGTTCTGGCAAAGGCACTCAAAGTGATATTCTGTTAAAAAGATTTGAAGAAGAAAACAAAAAAGTTATAAAAATGTCTTTTCCAATGTATGATACACCAACTGGTAGAATTATTGGTGGTCCATATTTAGGTAAAGAATCTATTTGTCATGGTTGGTTTAAAGAAGGTGCAAATAATGTACCTGCAAAAGTTGCATCATTATATTATGCTGCTGATAGACTTTATAACATTGATGTTATAAATCATTATCTAGATAATGATTACATAGTTATATTAGATAGATATGTTACTTCTAATATGGGACATCAAGCTGGTAAAATCAAAGACAAAAACGAAAGATATGAAATGTTTAAATGGCTTGAAAAATTAGAATATGATTTATTAGAATTGCCAAAACCTGATATTAAATTATTTTTGCATATGCCATATACTTATTCTAAAAAATTACAAAATAATAGAGCAGAACTTGATGAACATGAATTATCAGAAGATAATCTAATTAATGCTGAAAATGCATATCTAGAAATGACTGAACTATTTGATTTTATTAAAATAGAGTGTGTCAAAGATAATAATATTCGATCTATTGAAGAAATTAGTGAAGAAATCTACAATAAAATATCTGAATTATTATAATACTTAAAGATGGACTTTTAGCCCATTTTTTCTTATAATTTAAAAGGAAGTGATTTTATGAATATAAATGATTACGATTATGAATTAGACGAAAAATATATTGCTCAAACACCCCTTAATAATAGATGTGAATCTAAATTAATGGTTTTAAATAAAGAAACTGGTGATATAGAACATACAAAATTTTTTGATATCAAAAAGTATTTTAAAAAAGGTGATGTTTTAGTACTTAATAATACTAAAGTTCTACCAGCAAGACTTATGGGTAAAAAGAGCGAAACTGATGCCAATATTGAAGTTTTATTATTAAAAAATATTGAAGGTGACATATGGGAATGTCTTGCTAGACCAGGAAAAAGATTACATATAGGAACTGAAGTTATATTTAATGAAAAATTAAAATGTATTGTAAAAGAAAAATTAGAAGATGGTATTATTAGAGTAGAATTTATATATGATGGTATATTTTTAGAAATCATTGAAGAAATAGGCTTAATGCCACTTCCACCATATATTCATGAATCATTAGAAGAACAAAATAGATATCAAACAGTGTATGCTAAATACATTGGTAGTGCAGCAGCGCCTACAGCTGGACTTCACTTTACAAATAATTTATTAAATGAAATAAAAGAATTGGGAGTAACAATTTGTTATGTAACCTTACATGTTGGTTTAGGCACTTTTAGACCTGTTGAAGTGGATAATATAAAAGAACATCATATGCATAGTGAATATTATGAAATGACTAAAGAAGTTGCAGAAATACTTAATAAAGCTAAAGAAGAGAACAGAAACATATATGCAGTTGGAACAACTAGTACTAGAGTGTTAGAAACTGTTGCAAATAAATATGGAAATTTTCAAGAATGTTCAGGAAATACTGACATATTTATTTATCCAGGATACAAATTTTTAGCAATAAATGGACTAATAACTAATTTTCATTTACCAAAAAGTACACTTTTAATGTTAGTAAGTGCATTATCCAAAAGAGAATTTATATTAAATGCGTATGAAATAGCTAAAGAAAATAATTATCGATTCTTCTCCTTTGGTGATGCAATGTTTATAAAATAAAAAGAGATAAATTGATTTTTATCTCTTTATTCTTTCTCTTGACCACAAATCATTAGGACCATATATCATAAATAAATCATTAAATTGTTTTTCTAATTTTATTAAAACGCCATCATAAATTCTAAAGTTTCTCATAGAAAAATCTTTTATTTCATCTTTCATATTGGCAGTTTCATATACTTCTAAAAATAAGAAATCCGGATCTACCATTTTCATGTAAAAATATGCTTTTTCATCACCATTTGTTAATCCATAATTTCTTGAAGAAGTTATTAGTCTTTCTGCAGTATAATGCATAAGAGTTAATAGTCCTATTGTATTATTAATAAAAATAGGACGATATCTTTCTACTATTTCATCTATTTCTCGAATTCTTTCTAAATTTAAAGTTTTAAAATTATTAAATTTTAATGTTTTATAAAATTTAATAATGACTTGTTTGTCAAAAAATCTTTGCATTTTATATCTTCTTTCAGCCGGAATATAATAAAATAAAGTTAGGATTTTGTCAAGGTATTTAAAGAAATCTAAAAACATGATATAATTCTTAAGTGTTAGGAGTACAAAAATGAAGTTAGAATATACATTAAAACAAAAATCTAATAAAAATAATGCTAGACTTGGAGAATTTACTTATAATGGTAAAATTTATGAAACTCCAATGTTTATGCCGGTTGGTACAAATGCTACAGTTAAAACTTTAGCCCCAGAAGAATTAAAAGAAATTGGAGCAGGAATCATTTTATCAAATACATATCATTTATGGCTTAGACCAGGTGAAGACATAGTAAAAAAAGCTGGTGGATTACATAAATTTATGAATTATGATGGTCCGATTTTAACTGATTCTGGAGGATTTCAAGTATTTAGTTTAGCTCGTCCGAAAGATATAACTGAAGATGGAGTTCATTTCAAAAATCATTTAAATGGTGATAGTTTATTTTTAACACCAGAAAAATCTATTGATATTCAAATGAAACTTGGAAGCGATATTGTTATGAGTTTTGACGAGTGTATTAAATGGCCAAGTAGTTATGATTACGTAAAACAAAGTGTAGAAAGAACACTAAGATGGGCAAAAAGAGGTAAAGATGTATTTACTAGTACTGATCAAATGTTATTTGGAATTGTACAAGGTGGAGAATATGAAGATTTAAGACGTAGATGTGCTGAAAAGTTAGTTGAAATGAATTTTGATGGATATTCTGTTGGTGGTACAAGTGTTGGCGAAGATAAAAAAACTATGTATAAAATGGTTGAATATTCTACAAAACATTTACCAGAGAATAAACTCCGTTATTTAATGGGAGTTGGAGATCCAATTGATTTAATTGAAAACGTTATGAGAGGAATAGATTTATTTGATTGTGTATCTCCTACTAGATTAGCAAGACACGGGCATGCTTACACTAAATATGGAAAAATAAATATTAAGAATAATAAATATAAAGAAGATTTTACTCCAGTTGAAGATGGTTGTACATGTTATGCATGTAGAAATTATACTAAAGCATATATAAGACATTTAATAACAGCAAACGAAACTTTTGGCGCTAGACTTTTATCAATTCATAATATTTCTTATTTGATTAATTTAATGAAAGAAATTAGAGAAAATATTAAAACTGATACTTTAGAAGAATTTAGAGATAAATTTATTTTGAATTATTATGGAGAAGGTTATGAATACAAATAAGATAACGGTTATTGGAAGTGTTATTGCTATTTTATTAATTATAAGTATTCCAACTATTTTTAAAGTAGTTAAAAATCATCAAGATAATTTATATCAAGCATTAGAAGAAAAAGTAATTAATGCCGCTA
>JAZSOX010000147.1:0-2698 GCA_045537175.1 Bacilli bacterium | reverse complement strand
TTAATTCTTCTTTTAATTCTACATATTTTTTAGCAACTTCTGCCTGTTCTTTTAATGGTCCTATTGTAGTTTCTAATTCATTAATAACTAAATTAACACTATTTAAATTATCTTTAGTTTTATCAAGTTTTCTTAAAGATTCTTCTTTACGCTTTTTATATTTTAAAACACCAGCAGCACTTTCAAATATTACTCTTCTTTCTAATGGCTTGGAATTTACAATATCAGTAACTGTTCCTTGTGAAATAATATTAAATGCATCATTTCCTGAACCAGAATCAATAAATAAATCCCCAATATCTTTAAGTCTTACTCTTGTATTATTTATAAAATATTCTGATTCTCCACTTTTATAAACACTTCTCTTAACTTCAATTTCACTAAATTCGCTATTTAAATATTTATCACTATTATCAAATGTTAATGTGACTGATGCTTTATTTAATGCATCCTTATATTCTGATCCACTAAATATAACATCACTCATTTGTGATCCACCACGAAGTGATTTTACTGATTGTTCTCCTAAAACCCATCGCACTGCATCAACAATATTGGATTTACCACTCCCATTTGGACCTACAATTGCAGTAATACCTTTATTAAGTTCAAATATAGTTTTATCTGCAAATGATTTAAAACCTTCTAATCTAATACTTTTTAAATACATACTTCACCACTACTTTGCTGATTTTTTATAAGCATCAAACGCTGCTTTTTGTTCTGCTTCCTTTTTACTTTTTCCAATACCCCTACCATAAATAATATTATTTATTTTAACTACTACTTCAAAAGTTTTATTATGAGCTTCTCCCATCTCATTAACTAAAACATATTCTAAAGATTTTTTATCTGTTTGAACATATTCTTGTAACATTGTTTTATAATCGCCAAAGAATACAAAATCTTTTTCTATATATGGAACAATAATTTCATAAACATATTCTTTTACAACTTCTATTCCATAAGTAAGATATATAGCACCTAATACAGCTTCGAAAACATCAGCAATAATTGTATCATTGACATTACCTTCTTGACCATGCCCAACTCTTATGTATTTATCAATACCTATTTCTTTTGAATAATGAGCTAAGGCTTGTTCACATACAAAGCTAGCTCTCTTTTTAGTCATTTCACCTTCTTTTAATAAAGTTTTACTATAAAAATATTCGCTAGTAGCAAGTTCTAAAACTGCATCTCCTAAAAATTCTAACCTTTCATAATTTCTACATTCCTTATGTTCATTAGAATAACTACTATGAGTAAGAGCTTCTATAAGCAATTCTTTATTAATATCTTTGATTATTTTTCTATCTAAAAAATCCATTATAATCACCATATCAAGATTATATCATAAAATTCTTTATTTGACATTTAAAACAATATAAAAGACTAGTAAAACTAGCCAACTACTAACCGAATGTTCTTTATATGCTCTATCACTTTATATCCTTTGAAGTTTTTATCTACAAATATAGTTGTATATTTTTCTAACTTATAATACGTTTTTCTTAGGAAGTGTGAATTTCACGTTGCCTAATTTACTTAAGAGACGCTATTCTATTTTATTACTAGAATGGCGTTTTTTATTTCTATTAATAATAACTTATTCAGATTTTTTACATTCATACGCTCATGTATATGGAATGTAAATTTAATTCGTATGTCATTTTTTGACAAAATAAAATATCACTAATGAAAGTGATATTTTTATCTCCTCTTCAAATATTCTATTGCCTCTTTTAATGTACTTACCTTAACTATTTCAACATCTAAATTTCTTTTTTCTTTAATTTTTATAGCTTCTTCATAGTTTTCTACAGGACAAAAGAATAAATCTGCATTCTTCTTACTTGCAGCTAAAACCTTATATTTAACTCCACCTATTTCTCCAACTGTACCATCACTTGAAATAGTACCAGTACCTACTATATTTAATCCTTTAGTAATGTCTTCTTCAGTCAAAGCATTATAGATAGCTAAACTCATCATTAAACCACCACTACTACCGGATTCATTGTCTTTCATTTTAACAGTAACAGGTATTTCAGTTTTATATTCATAAGTAGTTTTAAATGCTATACCAATTTTTAATGTATTATCTTCAGCTTTATAAATAGTAGCTTTTCTTTTTAAATTTTTTCCATTATTGATAACTTCTATTTCTACTTCGTCATTTTCATTTAAAGTATTTACATAAGTCTTTAATTCTTCAAGATTTTGGATAGAAACGTTATTTACACTAATTATTTCATCACCAATATCTATATCAGTAATAGCTTCTTCACTTAAATAAATAACTTTATTAATTGTTTTTGTAATAGTTATATTGTAATCTGATTCAGTAAATGCTGCAATTATTGCATTATCTATTCCTTCATTTAAATATTCTTTCCCAACTTCTAAAACATCTTCATAACTTTCTTCCCCGGTTACTTCTTCTAATGGCATTAAATCCCAATCAGGAAGAACAAAAGAAAGCATAATAAATGCTGGCGTACCTTTCATAGCCGTAACATAACTCATTGATAAATCACCCTCTTCAGTATATTCTTTATCAATAATTACTCTATCTTCTAAATTAATAGTACCTCCACTTTTATATATAATATAAGGGAATTCATAATAAAATAAAAATATTAATATAGTTAAAAATATAAAAAATTTATAATTCTCTTTTATAAATTTTTTTATA
>JAZSOX010000051.1:0-2558 GCA_045537175.1 Bacilli bacterium | reverse complement strand
TCTAATTCTTCGTTGCTATTAATCTCAATATCTTTTATATTATAATTTTCTGCATATTTTTTTATATCAATATTATCTTCTAATGGTTTTAAAACATACTCATCATCCTTAGTAATAAGAATAAAATTAGTTTTTGCGTTGTAATCATATGAGTCAGACATCATTGTTGCGTTAAATAAATATCCACTCACAAAATAATAAGTTATAACGCTAAATTTATTATAATATATTTCTGTAACTACATAGTTAACTGTTTCATAGTTAGAATATATTTTATTTGTTAAATTATTTTTAGTTATTCCATTTTCTTTTTTATAATCTTCTTCTAATACTTTATATATTTCTTCGATATTTTTATTAGACAAATTAATATAATATTTATTAATAGTATTTTGAATGTTAAAAAATAATTTTTCGTTTTTTAATTCTGCTATTTCGTATCCTATTTCTAATCCACTATTTTCATTTCCCGTTTCATTATTATTTGGTTTATTACTTGGTATTTCTTCATTATTAAATGTTTTAAAACTTAATATTACAGCAAAAATTGAAGTTATTAGTAATACAATTCCTATAATAATTAGCATTTTTTTTTGACCATTATTCATTTTTCATCCCCTTTTTTCTATGAACAATTATTGTTAACATAATTTAACATATTAGCTGTATAATTGTTTGCTCTATTTGGACAATTAGTATTTTCATTAGCTGGGCTTTCAAAATCTAAACAAAAGTTTTTAGCAATTTCATTTGCAGAATAATTACCAGTTATATATTTATATGTAATTGCATATGCTGGTTGTTTTAATTCTACTAATAAATAGGCTAATTGAACACTTAAGGCAGAAATAGATTTTTTTTCTTTTTTTGCATAATCATATAATCCAGCTTTTCTTCCAGAAGATGTCCATTGAACTAATCCATAACCGGCTCTATCGTAAATAAATTTTTCTCTTGGATAAGCACCACTATCTACCCCTGCTGTATACGCAGAATCACTTCCAAACCCTTTAATTTCTGTATGTACACAAAATCCATAGTCTTTACCATTTACTTTGCAACATTGGTTTTCTTCATAACACCCTTCTAGATTGTTTGTTAAAAAATTTCCTTCTGCTTGAATATTAACCATCATACCTGCTACAGCATTTGGCGAGAAACCGCTATTTAAAAGTGATTTACATATCGCTTTTTTATTTTCTAAAGATGTTGTTCCAGAATCGTCAACATTTGCTAATGTAAATCTATTAATAGGTCTAGGATTATTTCCATCAATATATTCTAATGGATTAACTCTTAAATTGTTAATTCTAATTTCAAAATGTAAATGACATCCTGTAGAACTACCGCTTGAACCCATTAATCCTAATTTTTGACCTTGCTCTACTACATCACCATTTTTTACTACTATTGAATTTTTCCACATATGGGCATAAACACTTGACGAACCATCACCATGATCTATCATAACCCAGTTTCCATAACCACCACCACAAGTGTTTCCGTATGAACCATAACTATCACACCCATCACTAACAGTAGTAACTGTTCCTGATTTTGTTGCTACAATAATATTTTCTTGACAAGCAGAAGCTATATCAATCCCTTGGTGATAACCTCTTTTTCCTTGTATTGTTCTCCACCCAAATGTTGATGATACATATGTTGTACTAGGTGTTCCACCATATATATCTTTTGATGTTTCTGTTTTACTACCAATTGGCCACCAATAGGCATCGTTTTCTGTTATATTATAATAAGTACAATTATCTTTAATATCATAAAATTTTAATGTGTCATCATTATAAATGTCTTTTAAAATTGCTTTATAACTGCTTGAAGTTGTGTTATAAGAATTTATATCAAATAATAATGAAGTATCTGAATTTAAACTAGTTATTGTATCTTTATAATTTGATGGTAAGTATAATAAGCCTTCAACTGATTCATACAATCCGTTTATTTTGACCATACTGTCGGTTGGTATATTAGATACATTTTCATAACTAAAATTACATCCATCAATTGTTACGGTTTTATTTTCATTAGTATAATTTCCTGTACTTAATGCATTAGTTTTAATTACAATCATCATAGCTTTTAAAGTCTCATCATCATATTCGCCATCTTTTGTATAAGCATATACTGAACCTTTAACAAAATCTGATAAACCTATATTTGTTGAATTTGAACTATTACAACTTGTATAAGATACAGTCGTATCATTAAAGTTACATGCAGGATCATAATACCCCATAGAACCAGTTATTTCTCTATCTCCACTAAAAATCATAAATAATAAAATAATAAGAAATAATACTAATACTATTATAACAACTGCTAATAATACGTACGGATTTGACATTATTAATGATATCAATTTACTTACTCCGCTTGCTACTGCTTTTCCTATTGCCTTGCCTGCTTTTACAGCTCCTTTGCCTACTGCTTTACCTGCTTTTTTGGCAGTGTTTTTTGCTGCATTTTTAGCGCTATTTTTTATATTGTTTTTTGCTGCTTCTAAAGGATGTCTTACTTGATACATCTTACTTTTTATA
>JAZSOX010000005.1:0-3759 GCA_045537175.1 Bacilli bacterium | reverse complement strand
TAATATGTTCTTTTTCAAAATATCACCACTTATTTATATAATGAAAAAGTATTTTAAATTTTATTCAAACATTATTTAAAAATATGTATTAATCCTAAAAATATAAGCAAAATTATTCCAAAAATATTGGCATAAACACCTAATTTTTCTCCGGAATACTTTCCGATTAAAAGTCCTAAAAATGTGAAAGAAGCAGCACACACACTAAAAATAATACCAGATAACAAAAAGTTTTCTGTAATTGCACTTAAACCCAAGCCAGTTGAAAAGCTATCCAAACTTACAGAAATAGATACTAATAACATATTGAAAAAATTTAATTCAAAATATTTTTCTTCTGATTTTAACAAATCCACAATCATCTCAACACCAATAAATAAAAGAATAATCCCTAATAAAAAATTAACATTTATATTTAAAAAAAGAATTATTTTATTTCCTATAATTGAACCAAAAAGAGGCATAAAAAAGTGCATTATTCCCACTAATATACATAAAAAAATAGTTTTTTTCTTTGATATATTAAATGTGCCAATACTTAAAGAAATTGAAAATGTGTCCATTGCTAAAGACACTCCAATTATAAAAAGTGAAATTAATATTGACACATTATCACCCTAATTAAATATATTAATATTATCTGAATTTATTAATTATTTTTGATACATAAAACTCATATTGGGACTCATTTAAATCTTTTTTTTCATCAAGCAAGCACAATGGTGGAAATAATACACACCACCAATTTTGTCCCAAGCCTTCTCCTAATGTAATTACTAAACTTTCATAATTACCAGATTTATAAGTTATACCTTTATATTCTTTGGTTGGAAAATAATTGTCTCCATAACTTATATCATAATTTACATTATACTTATTTAATATATTATCTACTTTATTTAGATTGTTATTAATAATATTTCTTGCTTCTTCTATATTTTTTACATTATTAATTAAATTATATAACTCAGTTTCAACATCATCTTTAATCATTAATTTTAAATTTTGATCAACTTTACTATCACTATTAGCTATTATCCTAAATCTTATTGCGTTATCAGGAATTAAAATGTTTTCCTTTTCATTTAAAATTACGGAAAATACCACTATTACAAATAAAGTAATAATTATTTTTTTCATCATTTCACCTAAATTAATATTGTCATACTTTACTTATATTTATACAAAATTAAAAAATTTTGTTGATAAGTTAGGCATTTGTAACATATAATATTAATATACAGATTATAAAAAACGAAATTACTATCTTTTAAGGGTTAAGTCTATTTTAATGTCTTTATTGACAAAAAGAGATATTATTTAAAATATCTCTTCTTTATTTGTTATAAAAACATATCTTTCAAAATTATTATAATCCTTTTCTATTTTTACAAAAGAGTGTGGCAAATATTTCTTCGCTATATTTTTAATTAATAAACCTTCTTTATCACCTATTTCAAATGCAATTAAATAATCTTTATTTAGATTACTATACAACTTTTCTAATATTACTTTGTAAAAATGAATACCTTCTTCTGAAGCAAAAATTGCATTTTGAGGTTCAAATTTTGTTTTCTCATCTACATATGAATTATACGGAACATATGGTGGATTACTAATTATTAAATCAAATTTTTTATCTGTAACATACTTATGAATATCTTCATTTATAAAAGTTATATTAACATTATTATTTAAAGCATTCTTTTTGGCAATCTCTATCGCGTTTTTATTAATATCTAAAGCTAAAATATTAGAGTTTAACTCCTTTTTTAATGCAATACTTATGCATCCACTTCCAGTTCCAATTTCTAGTATATTAGGATTTTTAATATTTAGTTTTTTTAAATATTTTAATGTCTTTTCAATCAAATATTCTGTCTCAAATCTTGGAATCAAAACATCTTCTGTTACATTTATAATATTCCCATAAAATTCTACATTTCCTATAATATACTGTACAGGATAACCAGCAGCTAATTTGTTTAAGGCTTCTTTTTGCTCTGACAAAGGAACATATTTTTTTATTAATTCTATATCATCCATTATGAATTAAAATTTTCTCCAGCCAATTTTAAACGCATATCTTCAGTAATTAACGCTTCTACTATAGGTGCTAAATTACCATCCATTACTCTGTCTAATTCCATAATAGAAAAATTAATTCTGTGATCTGTAACTCTATTTTGTGGATAGTTATATGTTCTAATTTTTTCTGATCTGTCTCCTGAACCAATTTTTGTTTTTCTTGTTGCTCCGACTTCTTGCTCTTGTTTTTGTTTCATTTCATCATGAAGTTTAATTCTAAGAAGTCTCATAGCATTTTCTTTATTTCTCAATTGACTTCTTTCAGTTTGACATCCAACTACTACACCGGTAGGTACATGTGTAATTCTAACCGCTGAGTTAGCTGTATTTACTGATTGTCCACCTGCTCCACTTGAATGAAATACATCAATTTTTAAATCACTTTCTTTAATTTCAATATCAACATCTTCTACTTCTGGCATTACAAGTACTGTAGCAGTTGAGGTATGTACTCTACCTTGAGTTTCTGTTGCTGGTACTCTTTGAACTCTATGAGATCCACTTTCATATTTCAACTTAGAATATACGTTATTTCCTTTAATCATACATTCAATTTGAGAAAAACCTCCAGATGTGCCTTCAATAGAGTTTAAAATTTCAATTTTCCATCCCATTTCTTCTGCATAGTAAGAATACATTCTGAATAAATCTCCGGCAAAAATATTTGCTTCATCTCCACCTGCTGCTCCTCTAATTTCCATTATAACGTTTTTACCATCATTTTCATCTTTAGGGACTAGTAAAATTTCTAATTCTTTTTGTAAAGATTCAATTTTTTGAGATAAATTTTCTACTTCTATTAAAGCTATTTCTTTAAATTCTTCATCATTTACAAGCGATTTTGCTTCTTCTAAAGCTTTTTTTGTTTCTTTATAATCATTATAAACATTTACTGTTTCTTCTAAATCACTTTGCTCTTTAGATAATTCTTTTAATTTATTATAATCATTTAAAACTTCTGGTTTTGTTAATTCTAATTTTAATTCTTCTGATTTTTTTAAGATATTTTCTAATCTTTCAAACATAAAAATCACCTTTCTTTTTTTAAATTATAACATATAATTAAGATTTGTAAAAAATACTAGAATGATTATACTATTCAGAATATTTTTTTACAAGAAAAAAATACAATAATCTATAATTATTGTACGTTTTCGTCTTCATCAATGATTACTAAGTCTTTTAAGTCGTCATCATCATCATCGTTATCATCTAATTCATTATCATAGAAAATGTCTTCATCTTCTTCGGGTTCAATATCTAAATCTTCATCTTCTTCAGTTAACTCTTCACTTGAATCAACATCTTCTTCATCTTCAACAACTATATTTTGTAAATGATTTGTAGCTAAATCCCAATATCCTTTTGGAAGTAAAACAAATTTTTTATTAATTGATAATAATTCAAAGAAATCACCAATTCTATCCTCAACTGTATTTTCTGGTAGTTCTAATACCTTACATACCTTTTTAAATAAATCTAGAAGCTTCATCTTTTTTCCAGCTTCATCTAGTATTAAATAAGCTATTTCATCATAACCCATTGTTTCTAATTCTGCTTTTGATATATCTTTTAAACTCATATTTATCTCCTTTTCAAACTCATTATATGCAATTTATTATATATATTACTATAACAAATGTATTATTATTCTTTTTTCTTCATCTAATT
>JAZSOX010000138.1:0-3650 GCA_045537175.1 Bacilli bacterium | reverse complement strand
TCAAATCGCAAAATTTAGAAATGTTAAAGTAATGGAGTAATATATGAAAGCAGTTATACAAAGAAGTAAGAATAGTAATGTAGTTATTGATAATAAAATACATAATGAAATATCTAATGGTTTAGTAGTACTTTCTTGTTTTACAGAAGGAGATACTTTAGAAGACATTAATTATATAGTTAAAAAAATTACTAACTTAAGAATTTTTCATGACGAAAATGGTGTTATGAATAAAAGCGTTATAGATATTAATGGTAGTATATTATCTATTAGTCAATTTACTTTATATGCTGACACTAAAAAAGGAAATAGACCAAGTTATATAAAAGCTTTAAATGGTGTAGAAGCCACTAAGTTATATGATTTATTTAATGAAGAATTAAATAAAGTAGTACCAACAGTTACTGGTGTGTTTGGAGCAGATATGATACTAAATATAACTAATGATGGTCCTGTTACTATTATTATTGATAGTAAAAATAAATAACAATAAAAAAGTTTCTATAAATAGAAATTTTTTTATTTGCAAAAAATTATAATTTTGTAGTTATGGTAACAAACGTTGCTAATGATATTTTGCTATTTATGATTAACTTCGCATATATTAAATAAGGGGTATATATTTATATATTAATAAAACAAAAAAAATTTTATTTTTATTCTTGACTTTGTCTTTTATTAAATGTAGTATATAGTCTTGAAAATTTTACATAGCAATATGTGGATTTTTATAGGGAGGTTTGGGATGAAAAAAACACAAAAAATATTTGCGGTGTTGATAACTTTAGTTGTATGCTTTTTAAATATTAATTTTGTAAAAGCAGATACTAACAATGCCGGGAAAATCAATTTAAGCAAAACTGCTATAAAAAGTGATAGTACGTATGGAAGAACTGCTACTGTTACACTTGGGGTAACAGCTAATAGTTTTACTACATCAGGTAAAATAGACGTTGTATTAGTTCTTGATAGATCTAATAGTATGGATGGTAATTTAATGTCTAATGCCAAAACAGCATCAATTGATTTGATTAATAGTTTGTTAAGTAATCAGAATCTTAATAATGTAAGAGTTGGCCTTGCGACATATGGTTCAAGTTTACTTACGTCATATTCAACTTCAGAATTAACAAATAACAAGTCTACGTTAATTAGTTTAATTGAATCTATACCTAATTATATTGAGACAAATGAAGGAACAAATATTCATGCTGGTTTGAAGCACGCGTATAATTTATTATCATCATCTTCAAATGAAAAATTAATAATTTTATTATCTGATGGTGATCCTACACTTTATGAAGGAACACAAAACAATAAACCAAAGGTATGTGGTGATGGTTATGGATTTGATTGGGAAGATAATTCATCAGGATGTAGAGTTACTATTAATGATGTAACTTACAATAAACCATCAACTGTTACTAAAGCATATGCAAATTATGTTAAAAGCCAAAATATTAAAATACATACAATAGGTTATAATATTGGTTCTTCAACAAGTTCTACTGCAAAATATTTACAAGGAATTTCATCCGATCCAGATTCTGAATATAGCCATACTGCTGGAAATTATAATGATTTGAAAACAATTTTTGATAATATTGTAAAGAACCTTACTTTAGTTGCTACAGGTGCAACCGTTACTGATATTGTGCCTGAAGGCTTTCAAATTGTTGAAAATACGTTGCCAAGTAATGCAAAAGCAACAGTAAATCCAGATGGTACAACAACTATAACATGGGTAATTGGTGATATTAAATCAACAGATACAAATACACTAAGTTA
This sequence comes from Bacilli bacterium, assembly GCA_045537175.1. Lineage (GTDB taxonomy): Bacteria > Bacillota_I > Bacilli_A > RF39 > UBA660 > SIG200. The sequence goes on along the minus strand of JAZSOX010000138.1, from coordinate 1,862 downwards.
TCAAGTTGAGGCTAAAAAAGGATATTATGGAAGTATGTATACTAATGCTCAGGCGACACTTACTGCAACAACAGCAGCTGGTAATCCTGCTTATGCCAATGCATCTATATCTATAGATTTTGAAAAACCGGTAGTACCAATTCCACCGGTAACTAAAGATGATAATTATACATTAGATGATAGCTATGATGTAAAACAAGGAGAAAATTTAATAGTAAATAAAAATGTTGGAATTTTAGCTAACGATGAATTAATTACCAAAGTTACAGATGCCAATGCAACTATTGTAGATAAAATAATACTTGTAAACGATGGTACTACAAATGGAAATCCAGATGATATTGTAATAAATTCTGATGGATCATTTACTTATACATCTTCTTCAAACAAATTTGTGGGAAATGTTACATATAAATATTTCGTCGAAACAACTGTTACAATTAACGGTGTTTCTACCGTTGTAAAAAGTAATACTTCGACTATAACATTAAATGTTGTTAAGAATCCAACTACTTATGTTGTAAATTATCTTGAAAAAGACACTAATGTTATTTTACATAATCCTAAAAATGAATCTGGTTATGTTTTTGATGAAGTGACTGAAAGCGCAATAAATATACTTGGCTACAATAAAGTTATGCAAATTGAAAAAACAATTATTCTAGACAAAAATTCTTCAAACAATGTAATTAATTTTTACTACACTAAAAGAACAGATCTAAGTTATACAGTTAATTATTTAGAAAAAGATACAAATAAAGTGTTAAATGATTCTAAAACTGTAGATAATCAAACTTATGGTGCTAACATTAATTCAAGTGATGAAGTAATTAAAATCAAAGGATACAATTATGACTCAGTAACACCAGAAACATTAACAATTGATGTTGAAGGTAATGTAATTAATGTATATTACACAAAGAAAAATGATCTAAGCTATACAGTAAACTACTTAGAAAAAGATACAAATAAAGTATTAAGTAATTCTAAAACTGTAGAAAACCAAACTTATGGTACTAACATTAATTCAAGTGATGAAGTAATTGAAATCAAAGGATACAATTATGACTCAGTAACTCCTGAAACATTAATTATTGATGTTGAAGGTAATGTAATTAATGTATATTACACAAAGAAAAATGACTTAAGTTATACAGTAAACTACTTAGAAAAAGATACAAATAAAGTATTAAGCGAATCTAAAACTGTAGAAAATCAAACTTATGGTGCTAACATTAATTCAAGTGATGAAGTAATTGAAATCAAAGGATACAATTATGATTCAGTAACACCAGAAACATTAACAATTGATGTTGAAGGCAATGTAATTAATATATACTATACACAATCTATTGGAAAAGTAATTGCTAAGTATATTGATGTAGATGGCAACATTTTAGCTGATTCAGTTATTACTGAAGGTATGGTTACTACAGAATATAAAACAACAGCTAAAGTAATTGATGAATATGAACTTCTTAAAATAGAAGGAAATGAAATTGGCGAATATACAGAAGAGGACATTGTTGTAACTTATGTTTATGAATTTGTTGGAGGTATTGGAGATGGTGAAGAACCAGAAGAACCATTAAATCCAGAAGTTCCAGAAATTCCTCAAACTGGTATAGAGTTTGACTTTACACAATATGCTTTATTAATTAATTTAGTTTTTGTGGCAATTGTTACTTTAATAGTTAGAAAAAAATATACAATATAATTTGTATATATTAAAGGGGTAAAAAAGATGAAAAAAATATGCAATATTATTTTAGGGATAATAATACTAATTTTTGTTTATAATATATTTATTTTTGCAAGAAATAATTATAATGAATATATGCGTAAAGAAAAAGAAGAAATAA
>JAZSOX010000063.1:0-2789 GCA_045537175.1 Bacilli bacterium | reverse complement strand
ACAAATCTCCTTCTATTGAGAAATATCTTAAAGATTCATATGTATTTTTTAATTGATTTAAGTATATTTCATTATTCATACTATCACCTATTATATATTAATTTTAACAAAGTAATATATAAAATACAATTGTTTTTATTACTTATTTATTGTATTATTTAGAAAGGGGATGAACTAAATGAAGCGAGAATTGAATAGAGATTTCATTATTTGGTTATCTAACAAAAAACAAGAAGATCAAGATATGTTAAATTTTCGTCTTGCTTCTTATGAAAAATTTTTGGAGTTAGAAAATCCTAATTTTGGGCCAAAAATAGAATTAGATTTTGAAAAAATAAATTATTATAAAAGTGATTCAGATAAAACAGAGAATAAGTGGGAAAATGTTAATTGTAAAATAAAAAATACTTTTAATGAACTAGGAGTTATTGATGCAGAAGAAAATTTCTTAGATGGTGTTTCTAATCAATATGAAAGTGAAGTAGTATATCATAAAAATAAAACTGATAAAGATATTATTTTTATGAGTACTGATGAGGCTTTAAAAAAACATCCTGAGTTATTTAAAAAATATTTTAATAATTTAGTTAAATATGATGAAAATAAATATACTGCATTAAACGGAGCTTTATGGAGTGGAGGTTCATTTATTTATATCCCGCCGAATACTCATTTAGATAGACCACTTCAAAGTTACTTTAGAATTGATAGTGAATCCTTAGGGCAATTTGAAAGAACTATAATTATAGTTGATGATTATAGTAGTTTAGAATATATTGAAGGATGTACTGCTAAAAGTTATTCTTCTTCAAGTTTACATGCTGGTGTTGTAGAAATATATGTAGGTCGTCATGCAACTTGTAGGTATTCAACAATTCAAAATTGGTCAACTGATGTATATAATTTAGTTACAAAAAGAGCTATTGTGGAAGAGAACGGTAAAATGGAATGGATAGATGGTAATATTGGAAGTGCAGTTACAATGAAATATCCAAGTTGTATTTTAAAAGGAGACAATTCGTCAGGAAATAGTTTATCAATTGCATATGCAAAAAAAGCCCAATCTTTAGATGCAGGTGCTAAAATGATACATTTAGGTAAAAATACAAAAAGCAATATAGTTAGTAAAAGTATAGCTGAAAATACCGGAATTAGTAATTATAGAGGATTAGTAAAAATTACTAAAAATGCTATAGGAAGTATTGCTAAAATAAAATGTGACACTTTGATATTGGATAACAAATCAAGTAGTAATACTTATCCTAAAAATATAGTTTTGAATGATAGCAGTGTATTAGAACATGAAGCAACAATATCAAAAGTAAGTGAAGAAAAATTAAATTACTTAATGAGTAAAGGCTTATCTGAAGATAAAGCAAAAGAATTATTAGTTATGGGATTTATTTCTGATTTCAAAAAAGAATTACCCATGGAATATGCTGTAGAATTAAATAGATTAATAAAAGATTAAAAGTTACCAAAGTTATAGATTTGGTAACTTTTTTGTATTCAAACATTTAGTAAAATTAAGCCTTTTTTATTCTAAATCATATATATTTGGTAATTAGGAAAAATTAAAAATATATGTTATTTTAAATCCGAAAGGAGGTTTTATGTTGAATAATGTTATTTTAGTTGGTAGGTTAACTCAAGATCCCGAAATTATTGAAATTGAAGGCTCAAAAAAGGTTACTACTGTAATTTTAGCGGTTAATCGTAACTTTAAAAATGCAGATGGTTTATATGATACAGATTTTATAAGATGTATATTATGGAACAGTGTTGCTTCAACGACAACAGAGTATTGTCATGTCGGAGATGTAATTGGTGTTAAAGGCAGACTTCAAACAAGTAAATATGAAGATGAAAATAAGAAAGTTCATTATATTATGGATGTCATTGCAGAAAGAGTTACATTTTTATCAACTAATAAAAAACATGAAGTAGTAAATGAAAGTAGTAAGGATAAGAAAGGTGAATAGCCTTTCTTTATAAGTTTTTAATAAATTATTTTGTATGTTATAATTAAAATGGTGGAAAATATGGAAATTACTCAAAAATTTATACAAGAAAGTCAAATAAAAAATGAAGGTACTACAAGTTATATCATGGAACATAAATCAGGAGTAGTATTTAAGTTATATAAGTCTTTATTTGATTATATATTTAAAAATGCAGATTATACATTAGATGGAACAGAAGTGAGAAATAGATTGGACTACATTGTATCTAAAAAGGATGATGTTAAATTAACAAAATTACCACAAGATATATTAACTTTTAATGGTAAGATAGTTGGAGTTGCAATAGAATATTTAGAAGGTTGTATAACTTTATCTGATTTTTTAAAAGAAAATTCAGAAATTGATTTGGTTAAACTTAAAGAAAAAATTTTAAAAATTGTTGAAGAATTAATTGCGAGTGGAATTATACCAACCGATCCACATTTTGATAATTTTTTAATTAGTTTTTGTGAAGATGGAACTTATAAATTAAATATGGTGGATATAGATGATATATATGTCTCTGTTTATCCAAATGATAAAAGAGATGTTTGGCATGAAAGTACAATAAATGCTTGTTATAGAGTAATTGATTTATCGTTTAAAAAAGTTATTGAAGAAAAAAGAAAAAATTGTAAGTCATAATTTTATTTATAAAAATTATAATTTATTATAGGTGATTTATGAAAAATCTTTTTAAATATATAGGACTTACTTCAATTCTTTTATTTAGTTTCTATTATACTGAAAAGATGAGCGATATAGTTATTAACAATAGTAGTTTAG
>JAZSOX010000045.1:0-4760 GCA_045537175.1 Bacilli bacterium | reverse complement strand
TCTTCTTTTATTTTTTCTTGTTCTTCCATTATTTTCCCTCTATTTTATCTACCATGTAGTTAAGAAGTGAGACAACTCTTTCATATTCCATTCTCTTCGGTCCAATAATCGCTATCGTTCCTTCTTCACCACCAGATTTATACTTTCTCTTAATTACTGTTACATTATCATCAAAATTAGTTTCTTCACCTATATAAATTTGCAATTCTTCATTACCATCTATACTACTAACCATTTCTTTAAAAGAGTTATCTTCTAGTTTTGACGCTATCCTTTTAATATCTTCAGTATTATCATACTCAGGTTCTTTTAATAAATTAACTCTACCTGATACATGTATATTTGTGTTATGTAACAAAAAATCATTAAATGCATCATAGAAAATATTATATACTGTTTCGTAATTCTTTATATGCTTAGCTATAACAGGTTTTATTTCAAATTCCAATTTTTCTGCTACTTTATTAATAGGCGTACCTACTAACATTTTATTAATCATTTCACTTGTTCTAACTATTTCAGAAACATCGGTATCAACTGGTAAAACAAACTGTTTATTTTCTACTATACCTTTATCGGTGCAAACTATTGCCACCACTTTATTAGAATCTAATGTAATAATATTTATTTGTTGCAATAAATTATCATTACTATTTTTCCCTAATACCACTGAAGTATAATTTGTTAAATCACTAATAATTTCCATACACTTAGTGACAGCATCACTAACTTGCAACTCTGTATTAGAAAATATAGTTTGTAGCTTTAACATATCTTCGCCAGTTAAATCTTTTGGCTTCATCAAATTCTCAACATAATATCTATAACCTAACTCACTTGGAATTCGACCGCTAGAAATATGATTTTTTTCGATATATCCCATATTTTCCAACACTGCCATTTCATTTCTAATTGTAGCACTTGAACAGTTTAGTTTTTTACATAAAGATTTACTTCCTACTGGTTTAACAGTTTTTACGTAGTTTTCTACTATTTCTTTTAATAGTTCTTTCTTCCTGTCATCCATGAACACTTTATCACCACCATTTAGCACTCTTCTTTCTTTAATGCTAACTACATTATAATATTATGCTTAGCACTTGTCAAGTTATGAGTGCTAATTTCACATTTTTTTCATATTTAACTAAAATATTAAATCAAAAAATAAAAAACTCTACAAATAAGCAGAGTTTTTTCACACATTCATATTAATTTAAATATATTATTATAGGTGATTAATTTATGCCTTTCAAAAATAATCCGACTATATTTATATTGTTTGCAATTGGCTTAGCAATACTCATATTTTATCAATTATTAATAACTTTTATTTTGCCTTTTAGATATAATATATTTATCTTAACAGTAGAAATAATTTTATTCATTTGTTGTGTCAGTAGAATAATATGGTGCTAAAAAATATTCTGTTTTGTATATGTAATCTAATTGTTTTCTCATTTCTTTGCAGCACTCAAATTCGTTATTAGTAAACTTAATTTCTGGCACTAAAGATATTAAAATAAAAAATAATTTTTGCTCGTGCTCTGAAAGTGATGTAATTCCCAAATATTTTTGATAAACACTAGTAAATTCTAGTTCCCAAAAGTTATTTTGATAAAGTTTAACTAAATCCAATACTGGAGTATCAAATTTTGCTTTATCCCAACTTATTAAATAATCTTTATCGCTTCTAATATAATGTTCTAAACTTAGATTATTATGAATAAGAGATATCCTTTCATTCTTTTTTGTACTAACTAACGAATACCAATTATCAAGTTCGTTTTCGCTAAAATTTAGCGCTGAGGTTATTTTAGAATAATTTCTCACAAATTGATATTTAGATGGAGACATATATATTTCTTTTATAAACAATTCGTAATATTTTAAATAATAATCTTTTAAATAAAGTATATTATTTTTTATATCTTCGTAAATTGCTTTATAAGTTTCTTCACTTACTTCTTTGTTAAAAGATGTTTTTGAATGTAACAAACCAACTAAACTAATCAAATCTTCGCTTTTTTGTGGATTCATAACTTCTTTATCTTCTATGTATTCATATACATATGCATCATCTCTACTATCACCATATATATTAGGAAAGTAATCAAAATTTCTTGATTTAAGATAATTAAAAATACTAGGTAAATCTTTATCTTTAGGTTTCTTTTTTACCACAAAATTTCCACTTGTTGTTTCTAAAATTGTACAACTACCTTTTATAGTATATCTATATGGTTTATATAATGCTTTTAGTGACTCTAATTTATTCATCTAACTTAGGAATCAACACTTTATCTCCAGCAGTTATATTATCCACATTATTATATTCTTGAACCAAACTAATTGATGCATTATATAAAGAACAGATGCTGTCTATAGTTTCATTTTCTTTTACTATGTGTATACGATAGGTAACAAAAGTATCATCACTATCTTTTATTGTATCCATAATTGTTTTTTCTTCTTCCACTGTTACCCTTTCTTCCTCTTTTTCTTCTACCACTTCAACATCTTCTTTTTCTTTAATTTCATCTATTTTCTCTTCATTCTCTAATACTTTTGGCAAATCTTTTTTTTCTTCAATTTTAACTTCATCTATCAAAGTTATTGTATCTTCTTTTCTCTCTTCCTCAACTTTAACTTCACTACATACTTCATCGACCTTTTCCTCAAGTTCACTCTCTAAAAACGAATCAATATAAGCAAGTTCACTTTCCAACTCTTCTTCATTAACTCTTTCAAACAATTCTTCCTCTTGTTCTTTTATTTCTGCTTTTAAGGAATATTCAATATTTACTTTTAACGTTTTACCTAAAATATCATACGAAAAATCTTCAATATTAAATTCAAGCGAATCTTCATTAATATCATCTCTTAATTCTACTGTAAATGGCAAAGTATAATTAAAAGCATCTCTGTTAACACTTACTTCATGAGCACGATATTCACCACTTACATAAAAATTACCAAGAACTACACCATCATTAACATTAAAATCATGTTCTAAAGACATTTTTGTTATTTCACTAATATTTGTTTTAAATTCTATATCACTTTCAAAAGGTATTTTAATAAACATATTATCATCTCCTAAAAAATAATATGTTATAAAAAAAATAATATAACTTATGCTATATTATTTTTTTCTTCATCAAATTTAAATAAATCATTATATATTGCATCAAAATTATTTACTAATTTAATATCTACATTTTCAATAATTTGCTTTGGAATATCTTTTAAATCAACACTATTATCTTCTGGAACATATACGGTTTCTATTCCAGCGTTATATGCAGCAATTAACTTTTCTTTTAAGCCACCAACTCTTAAGATATTTCCCTTTAACGATATCTCTCCAGTAAAGGCAATTTTTTCACTAACTTTAATATCCAATAGCTTAGATAAAATAACTGTTGTAATTGCTACGCCACAAGAAGGTCCTTCTTTTTGTGTTGCGCCATCTAATAGATGAATATGAATTGTATGATTATAAAACATTGTATTACTTACATAATTTTTTTCTTTTATAAAAGAAGAAGCAACATGAATACTTTCTTTTAAAACGTTCCCTAAAGAACCCGTTACAATTATTTTTTCTTCTCCATTATATATTGAACATTCAATCTGTAAATTAATACCTCCTAATGGAGTATATGCAAGTGCGTTAACAATACCGGATTCAGTTATTTCTTTGTTTTCAATATTAACAATTGGATCTTTTAAGTATTTCATTAAATCGATATTACTTACCGTGTAACTTTCATTTTTACTAGTAACTACTTTAGTAACCAACGTTCTAAGCACTCTAGTTAAATTTCTTACACCTGACTCTTTAGTATAATTATTAATTAAATATATTAAAGTATCATCTTTCATCACTAATTTTTTACTTAAACCAAATTCCTCATATATTTTAGGTAATATATATTTTTTTGCAATGTCTATTTTTTCAAATACTGTATAACTAGATAGTTCGATTATTTCTAATCTATCATATAAAGTATATGGTATATTTTCAATATTATTAGCAGTAAGTACAAAGAAAACGTTGCTTAAATCAAACGGCTCTTCAACATAATTATCTACAAATTGTTTGTTTTGTGTACTATCTAAAATATCTAATAATGTACTAGCAGGATCTCCTTTATAATCTTTAACCATCTTATCCACTTCATCTATTAAAATAATTGGATTATTTGAATTACATTTTTTTAAACCTTGAATTATTTTACCAGGAAGTGCTCCCAAATAAGTACGACGATTACCAACTAGTTCAGTAGAATCATTTAATCCACCAACGCTTATTTTATAAAATTCCCTATTTAAAGATTCAGCTATACTTTTTGTAATAGTTGTTTTACCAATTCCTGGAGGACCAACTAAACAAATAATCGGACTACTAATATTTGGATTAATATTTTTAACATTAATATAGTCTTCTATTCTTTCTTTTACTACATCTAATCCATAATGACTCTTATTTAAACTATTTAAAACCGTTTTAACACTTAACGTCTCTTTGGTTTTATTATCCCACGGTAAATTTAATACCCAGTCTAAATAACTTCTTATAACAGAATTTTCTGGAGAATTTATTGATGTATTTTCTAATTTTTTAATTTCTCCTAACAATTTGTTATGAGTTTTATCTGATAACTTTAACTTATCTAATTTAGTATAATATTCTTTAATTTCTTCATTAGAATTATCTTTTAGTCCTAAAGTATTTTCAATTTCTTTTATTTTTTCTT
>JAZSOX010000044.1:0-10610 GCA_045537175.1 Bacilli bacterium | reverse complement strand
TATTTATTAAACATACATTTTTGCCGTCTAAATCTATATTATAACTATCTAATAGTTTAATAATTCCTTTAGGAGTGCATGATACATGATATGGATTTCCTAAATATAAATTACCAACTGATATATTAGAAAAGCCATCTATATCTTTTTTATAATCTATAGCATTAAAACAATTGGTAATGTTTATATGTTTTGGAACTGGACTTTGCAACAATATACCATTAATGTCATTTCTATCGTTAAGTTCATTAATCAAATTAATTAATTCTTTTTCACTAACATTTTCATCTAAATGGAACAATTCTGTTTTTATACCAACATATTCACATTTTTTTAATTTATTTTTAACATAAACGCTACTAGCTTCATCATTTCCAACCCAAATAACAGCAAAACCAATTTCTATTTTTTTGTTATTTATTTCTTCTTTTATATTTTCTATTATTTCATTACTTAATTTTTTTCCGTCAAGTAAAATCATTTTAATCCTCCTTAAAGAAACCTATATTATATGAAATTCCTAAACTTTTATAAGCTTTTTCTGTTGCTACACGACCTCGATTAGTTCTTTTAATAAAACCTTCTTGTAAAAGATATGGTTCGACTACATCTTCTACAGTAGTAACTTCTTCACCAATACTTGTAGCAATGGTTTCTACTCCAACTGGTCCACCATTAAATTTTTCAATTAAACTGCTTAAATACTCTCTGTCTAAACTATCTAATCCAGAATCATCAACATGTAATCTTTTTAAAGCTTTTGTAGTAATATCCAAATCAATTATGCCAGTACCTTCAACTAAAGCAAAATCCCTTACACGCCTAAATAATCTATTAGCTACTCTTGGAGTTTTTCTACTTCTTTTAGCAAGTTCCATTGCTGCATCGTCATTTACTTTAATATCAAATACTTTTCCACTTCTCTTAACAATATTACTAAGTTCATCATAAGTATAGTATTCTAGTTTGGATACTATACCAAAACGATCTCTTAAAGGACTAGATAGATCTCCAGCTCTTGTTGTTGCACCAACCAAAGTAAATGGTGGTAAATTTATCTTAATACTTTTGCTTTTCCCTTCGCCACCTACTACTAAATCAATTTCAAAGTCTTCCATTGCTGGATAAAGAATTTCTTCAATAAATGATGGCATACGGTGTATTTCATCAATAAATAATACATCTCCAGGTTCTAAATTGGATAAAATTGCCGCCAAATCTCCAGACTTTTCTATTGAAGGCCCACTTGCAGTTCTTAATGTTGCCCCTAACTCATTTGCTATAATATGTGCTAATGTTGTTTTACCAAGCCCTGGAGGCCCATATAATAAAACATGGTCAAGTGGCTCATCACGCATCATCGCCGCTTTTATAAACACTCTCAAGTTTTCTTTTATTTCAGTTTGCCCCACATATTCATCTAAATATTCGGGACGAATGCTTTTTTCGAATAAATCTTCTTCTCTAGATTCACTACTAATTATTCTGTTATCCATTTTAACCTCCTGCTATTATTTATATAATATCACTTATATTTTTTTATTTCAACACATTTTACAAACATTTGTTTTTTATTTTAATAGTGATTTCAAGGCTTCTTTTACTTGATCTTCTAATGATTTTGAAACGTCAACTTGGGAAACAATTTTCTTAATTTCAGCACTTTTATATCCTAAATTTTCTAATACACTGATTAATTCTTCAACGTTATTATCTTTTGTATCTTCCACTTCAATATTAAGTTTTCCTTTTAAGTCCAAAATAATTTGTTTGGCTAATTTTTCGCCAATTTTAGGAAACTTAGTTAAATATAAAGTATTTTCTTTATTAATTGCATCAACAACACCTTTAATTGAACCGGTAGCAAAAATACCACTTGCAACTTTTGGCCCCATCCCTTTAACATTTATAAGTTTCATAAACAATTCTTTTTCTTCTAATGTTTTAAAGCCATATAATGAATATTCATCTTCTCTAATATGATTGTATACAAAAACTCGATAAGTATTGTTTAATTCATAACTAAAAGGATTTGGTACAAACACTTTATAACCAACTCCATTAACATCTATAACTATACTATCACTGTTTTGGTATTCTATTTTTCCGTTTAAATAACTATACATAATTATCACCTTCTTAAGTATACTATAAATTTAGTCATAAAAAAAGAACAATTAGCCTATGGATTAACCACTAAACTAATTGCTGCTGCAAAATTTTGACCTTCAGTTGAATTATCATTTAAACCTGTATGAGTTGTATCTCCTTCATAATAATCAACCCATAAATAAACTTTATAAGTATTAGTAACACCATTAGCAATAGAACCACTATCAATTGTATATGATGCACGATTAGCATATGAACTAACTGAAGGCCTACTATCTAAATCTTGAGTTAAATAAGTATAAGCATTTCCAGTCGTTAATTTTGTTAAATTGCTTAAATAATTTGTGCTAACAAGTGTCGTTTCTGAAGAACTTCCTAATTTTCTTTTTGCGTTAATTCTAATTTTATTATCTGTTATATATCCTGTAGAATTAGATAACGATGTTAAAGCCAATGTATAATTAACAGCAGTTGTATTATTCGTACAATTATTTTTTACTTGTACCGTTACTGGTGTAACATTATTAAGAGCATAATCATCACTAATAGGATAATTATAATTTAAATTAATCGTACTATCTTCTGTATAGGTTCCAGTCTCGCTATAAGATATATTAATACATTCCATCGAAGCATTAACTCCACCCATTGTACTAGAATGTGTTGTTTCAACTTGGAAGAAAGCATAAGTTATTGTAATTCCAACTAAAACCAAGATAGTTACAAAAAGTATAGCGTATACTAAGTAACTTTCTGCTTTTTCTTTATTAACTTTTTCCATAATATCACCCTATATCATATCCTAAAGTTATTATAATATATTTAAAAAAAATTAGCAATAATTAAAAAAGAATAGTAAATAACTTTACTATTCCTTAAATTCAAAAATATAATCTAGAATTTGAACTTCATCGCCTCTTTTGGCTCCCATTTTTTCAAGTTCATCTTCAACACCCATGCCTCGAAGTTTTCTTGCGAACCTTAAAACAGCTTCATCTTCATTAAATCTAGTCATATTAAATAATTTTTCAATTTCGTCGCCTTTAATTACCCAAACATCTCCGTCACGCTCAATAGTATATGGTTTTTCTTCTTTAAATTTAAATATCATATGACTTTCAAATTCACTATCGTTGTATATTTCTTCTGAATTAATCTCATCTAATTTGTTCGCAACAAAATTCATAAGTTCATTAATTCCTTCATTATTCATCGCACTAATTGGAAATACCATTTTATCTTTATAAGCTTTTCGGAATTCTTCTAAGTTTTCTTTTGCACCTTCGATATCCATTTTATTAGCAACAATTATCTCTAATTTATTACTCAATTTATCTGAGTATTTATCTAATTCCTTACGAATTATTTCGTAATCTTCTATAGGGTTTCTTCCTTCAATACCACTCATATCAATAATATGACAAATAATTCTAGTGCGCATCGCATGTCTTAAAAATTTATCTCCTAATCCTACACCTTCACTTGCACCTTCGATAAGTCCAGGTAAGTCTGCCATTACAAAAGTACGATGATCTTGCAATTTAACAACACCTAAATTAGGCGATAATGTAGTAAAATGATATGCTGCTATTTTCGGTTTAGAAGCACTTATTTGTGACAGCAATGTACTTTTTCCTACTGACGGAAGTCCTACAAGACCAACATCAGCTAACATTTTTAATTCACATTTTATTAATCGAATTTCTCCAGGTTCGCCTTTTTCACTAAATTTTGGAGCTGGATTATCATGAGTTGCAAATGATTTGTTTCCGCGTCCACCACGTCCACCTTTTGCTATTACAACGCTCTGATCTTCGCTTACTAAATCTGCAATAACAAGGCCAGTATCTAAATCAGTAATAGTTGTTCCCATTGGAACTTTTATAATTACATCATCTGCATTAGAACCATATTTATTTGATCCTTTACCATGAACACCTTTATCTCCCTTAATTATCTTCATATATCTTAAATCAATTAAAGTTTTTAAACCTTTGTCTACTGTAAATATTATATTTGCACCTCGGCCACCATTTCCACCATCTGGTCCTCCCATCGGAACACATTTTTCACGGCGAAATGAAGTACATCCATCTCCACCTGTACCTGCTATAACTTTTAATGTAATTTCATCTACAAACATAATAAATCACCAACGTTATTATATCACAAAATCTATAAAATAGTTATTTTGTATATAATTTTAAATAATTTTATGCTATTATTAATATATGAAAAAAATAATGATTTTAATATGTACAATTTTTTTATTAGCTATTAGTGGTATAGTTGTCAAACATTTTTCTTCTGAAAATTATATAACCAGCGATGAAGCTAAAGTTATAGCTACAGAAGACATTTCCAACAAAGATGGCGAATATTCATTTAATAGCATTGAATTTTCAGAAACTAACGATACTTATATTTACACGTTAGTATTTACAGATAAAATTAATAGTTATACCTATAAAATTAACGCGAAAACAAAAAAAATAATTTCTTCAAAAAAAGAATCGTTAACTAATAATAAAACTTATATGAAAGAAACTGACATTTTAGATATAGTTTTTAAACATTCAAAATTAAATAGAGTTGAATGTACATTATTATCAAATTTAGTTACCTTAGAGGAAGGCATTCCAGTTTACAACACTACATTTTATCACAACAATATAAGATATGACTACAAAGTAAACGCTTTTACTGGGGCAATAATATCAGTCATTAAACTAAATGAAAATGCAATATAAAACTTGCATTTTTTTGTTACCTAGGTTATAATTTTTATTGTCAGTAATTTAGACGTCTTCTTAGCTCAGTTGGTAGAGCAACTGACTCTTAATCAGTGGGTCTAGGGTTCGAATCCCTAAGAGGACACCATTTAGACATTTAAAAATCTAGCAAAAGCTAGATTTTTTCTTTATATTAATGTTTTTTAATTATCTATATTCAGAAAAATCTGTTACATCGTTTTCATCTGGTCTTTCTTCAAATTCTATTTTTTGCAATTTAGATGAAGATTTTCCTGCTCCATCAGTAATTGTGTATAATATCCAATATTGGTCTTTATGTTCAGATGGAACCACTTCGTGATAAACGATATGAGTAATTTCATAATCATCAGTATCCTCAACGATTTCTAAATGTTTATAATTAATATCATTGATGCTAACAACACTATATACATCTTCATAATATTTGATAACTGGAATAGCTATATCATTTGGATTATTTACATCATTAACCCAATGTATTTTAGTTCCTGATGCTATCCAGCCTTCAGTATCTTCAAATTCGATTTTATACCAATTATAAATACTACTATCAGTATTAATATCTATAACTTTATAAATTTCTCCTTTTTCTACTTTGCCTAATTCTTTTCCATTAGTGCTTGGCATATCTCTTACATTAATTGGATCGTCGTAAATAATTTCTACATACCATCCTTTTTTTATTTCTTCTATTCTCTTTTTTTCTTTTACATCTTTAAAATAAATGTATCCACCAATACCGCCAACAATTAAACAAATAAGCATAAAACATACTACTGCTTTTTTCATTTTTTTCACCTTCCATACAAATTATATCATAAAATTACAATTTTTTTAAAAAATGTTAAATTTTTACTTGCTTTTTTTTATTATTTATTATACAATTTACTAGACGTGACATAATGGGCTTGTAGCTCAGCTGGTTAGAGCGCACGCCTGATAAGCGTGAGGTCGGAGGTTCAAGTCCCCCCAGGCCCACCATTTTATGTTTATGTTATACGGCCCGTTGGTGAAGCGGTCTAACACACATGCCTTTCACGCATGCATACATGGGTTCAAATCCCGTACGGGTCACCAATTAGTTTTAAAACATTGTAAAATGTTTTATATAAGATTTAAATTTTTTAAGGCTGGGGAGCATTATAAAATTGAATCTCATTGAATTTAGAGTACATTGTACTCTTTTTTCTTGATCTAAATTTGTATGAGTATAAATATCTAATGTAGTACTAACTTTACTATGTCCTAATCTTCTTGAAACTTCATTAATTAAAATATTATTTTGTAATAGTAAAGTTGCATGACTATGTCTAAATTGATGCATTGTAATAGGTCTTAAATTAGCTTTTTGACAAGCTTTTAATTTATATCTATCAATACTAGTAGGAGCAAGCGGTTTAATTCCCCCAAATATAAAATAATCATCACTTTCTAAAAAATATTTTTTTGTATAATAATCTTTTAATTTTAATAAATCTTTTTTTAGTCTTTTATCAATTCTTATATTTCTAATTGAAGATAAGTTTTTCGGAGTATCAAGTTCACGGTTTCCCTTTCGTTGAATAGATTTAGTAATAGAAATATAATCATCTTGTAAATCACTAAATTTTAAAGCCATAGCTTCACTAGGTCTTGTACCAGTAAAAAACATTAAATTGAAGAATTGCTTATATACAATATGATCAACACATTTGATAAATTGTTTAAATTCTTTTAAAGTATAAAAATCAGTTTTTTTAATTTCTATTTTCTTTTTGAAGCTACCTACTTTTCTAACAACATTAGTAGTTAAGCCATAATAAGTACAACAGAAGTCCATAAAAGTACTAAAAACATAATATAATCTAGCATTATAACTATTACTATAATTATAATGCAATATTTCTTCTTGCCATTTTAATATATCTTTTTCAGTTATTTCTTCAATTTTAGCATTTTTAAAGCTGGGGAGTACTCTAAAATTAAAATCATATACAAAATTATTAAATCCTTGTTTTTTATAGCGATTTTGACTATATTTTAAAAATTCATTGTAAACTTCTTCAAAGTTCACTTCACTCACCTCGGTGAGTTATTATAATTAATTTTCTATGTTTGTCAAATCACCTACGATTCTAAAATGATTATAACAATAAAATTTTAAACTTTCAACGATTTTTCAAATGCATGCCTTTTAGAAGTAATATAAGTATTTAAAAATAAAGTATGACTACAAGCAACATTCCAAAGTTCCATGTATTCACTTTGTAATAAATAATCAATTAAATAAGAATATTCATAAATGTTTAACTCAATAATTAAAGCTTGAATTTGTTTCAATGCTTGAAACACTTCAAACGAGTTCATAACATCATCAACATTAAATCCATTGTATACTTCTATTTCTTTTTCATCATATTGATATTTATCAGCATTATCTTTATGTGTAAAATATCTATAATAACCCCTTACACTCTCTAAAGGTATAGGTATAGGTTGATTTAATTCGTCAAGTATTTCTTTTACATTATTAAATGTTGTTGGAGCACCAAAACATAAAATAATATGATAATGTTCTTTCTTTTTAGTTTTAGATACTTCGTCATTAATATCTTTATCATGTAAAGGACTTACTGCAAAACTTAAACCTTTAATCTTTAATATTTCTTTCCAATCAGCTGGAGCTGATTCTGGGTAAATAACTGCACCCCAATTTCTTTTTTTAATCATTATAAATCTCCTTTTATTTTAAGTTGTCACACGTCACACCATTGGGGGAGTCGTAGTACACCCCCAATGGTTATTCGCTTTCGCGTTAGGGCTATCTCGCCCTAAAACCTCGAGCAATAGTAATTTAATGTTGTTATAAACACCACTAAATTACTATTTTTTAAAAATACTGAATAACCCACTAAATATTGCATTATAGAAAGCATAAAAACAAACAAATATTATTCCTATAACTATTCCGTCATGTACTGGCTCTCCAGTTAACATATTACTTGCGATTTCTTCTATATTCATTAGTAATTCCTTTCTTTAGTTAAGAATATTGCAAAAACAATTCCTAGTATAAATATTCCTATATTTTTTAAATTAATATTTTGTTTATAGTCTTCATATCTTTTACTACTAACTGATTTAGAAGTATTTATATTACTAACTATAATATTATTGATATTTAAAATTGTTTGGCTTTCTTCTTTAGTTGTATATTCATAATAATAATTGTAATTCTCTTGGATCCTATAAGCTTGAATAACAATAGTATTATTCATAGTAATTTGATTACCATTTACTGAAACGTCATTACTAGCAAATAGATAATAACTATTATCTATTTGTATTATTGCATACTTTTTGTTATTAAAATGTTCTATTTGGGTCTGTGCCATATCAATTAAGTTATTTGTATATGTATTCTCAAATAAATTATTATTAGTTGAATAAGTATCAGCTTTAGTTATCATAAAACTTGATAACAAGCACATAGTTGCGAAAATAAATATTTTAAATCCATCTACTTTTTCCTTTTCTTGCATTTTTTGCTTGTGTCCTTTCTCTTTTATCATTTATCCGTTCACTTTTTTGACTTACAATAGATACATTTTGACTAATAGTTAATACAACACCAACTAATGGTACTAAAATAGCTATTGTTACTATAACTTTTAATAAACTAGTACCAGCAAATTGTATACTATCCATAATTTGAAAACATTTTGTAAATATTGAAATAACTTGATTTATAAACCAAGTTATAAAATTTGTTATATCCATAAATTAATCACTCTTTCCTGCGTTTCTACCAATTAGAAAATATGCTATTGATATACTTATTGTTATTATTGCAAAAGCTTTAAGCCAACTAGGAAAAGTTGCTACTGTATCAAAAGCTATATCTACTATTGTTATTAAGTATCTAAATACCATTGCCATTGTTTCAAAAATTGACATGATAATATCAAATACCATTTTGAAAAAATTTATAATTGCTGAAAATGCATTAATTATTGCTTTCACTAAATCACCTACCTAATGCTAATTTAATTATCCCTATCGATAATATTGCAATAAACATACCAAAAATGACACTATGGCTTTGAATTAATCTAGTTAATGTGTCCCATACAAAGCTACTACTATTAGAATCAATACCAATTGAAATAACACTCATATCAGCTTCATTTACTTTATCTTTTAATGAATTCTCAGTATCAGTATAATCTTGGTATTTACTATCGTCTGGAAGTTCTTTATCTTCTTCAGATATATCACTATTCATTAACTCTTCATGTTGTTCTTTATCTTGTTGCGTTTGCTCATCGATACTTGAATTTACTTCTTCCATTTCTGCTTGTACTTGTTCAACACTATTTTGAACCTCTTCAACTGAAGAAGCACTAGCAAGACCACTATTTTGTATAATAGATTCTATTGCGTTAGTTGCTATTCCTAATGGTTCTATATTAAAACCTAATATGTAATATTTACCAGTAACTGATGTACTAGATGTAAAATGTAGATCTAACCATGATGACCTATTACTCGGTTGTATTAATGTTGTATATTGCCTACAAGCTGTAAAGGTCTTTGTTGCTACATAAAAAACATTAGTATTTAAAGCTGAACTTGTTGTATATGAATATTGTGGAATATTAGTCAATACACCAGGATAACCTGAATCAACTCTAGCAAAAGGATACGATAATCCTGTTGCACCATTATTTAAATTAAAATCTGCACATACATATGTAGTAACATTATATAAATAATTTGGATCTAAATATTGATTTAAAAAATAAACAACACTAATACCATTAGATGCAGTAGTAACATTTGATTCAGTAGTCAAAGCATAAATTGGGCCGTCATCAGCATCTAAACTAGTAGCGACTTCTACATATGTACTTGTTACTTCATTGTAGGCCGTACTTGAAGTCCAATTATAAACAACACCACGAGTAACAAAATAATCTATATTAGTTCCCCAGTCTGGAACATTGATAGCATATACTTTACTTGTCAAACATACTAGCGAGATTACTAATATAATCGCTAAATTCATTAGCTTTCGGATTTTCAATTGTTTTATTCCTATCTTCATATAACACCCTTTCTTTTAAACTCAATTCATCATGAGTATCAAAATATTTATAATACAATGGCCTAAATATTAATTTGAAATTACTTACAAATATAGATTCTAAGAAATTACAAAATCTATAACCAAGCGTTAATTCACTTGTATGTTCATTTATATTAATTTTTCTATATATTCTTTTAGTAGTAGTAAATACACCTAATAAAGGCACAACTGATTTACTCATATACCATAATTCACAAGTTAAATCTTTAACTTTTTTATCTACATTTTCAAAATTTTGAGTAGCATATATAACATCACACCCAAAATGTCTATGTAATAAAAAGAAGTCGCGTAAATCTTTACTAAAAGTTTTAAACTCTCTATTATCAGCATCCATTGTAATTTCATCCCATAATATCAGAGTATTCTTAAACTTATATTTTTCTAAATCTTCTTTAGTAATCATATCAACACCCTTAATCTGAAGATTTAATGTATAAACATGATCATAATTTTTTCTAAGTTTTTTATATTCACGTACTAAAATAGTACTTTTACCTACACCAGGTACTCCAAAATAACATTTAATCATTTTAATTCCTCATCATTAATTTATTTACTAACTTACATACTCCAAAAAATACACTAGCCATGAA
>JAZSOX010000144.1:0-5365 GCA_045537175.1 Bacilli bacterium | reverse complement strand
TATTTTATATACTGTAACAACATCTGGATATCTTTCTATAAACATACATTCAGCACCAGAATTAATAGCGTCTTCTTTGCTCATTTCAACTCTTGTTACTTCATATCCAGCATCTATCCATTCATTTACTAAAGCTTCAACTTTTTGTTTTTCTTCATCAGTTAATTTGTGGTCACAAGAAAAGTCAAAACGCATTCTTTCAGCTGTTATATTACTTCCTTTTTGATGAACATCTTTATTTACTACAACTTTTAATGCTGCATTTAATAAATGGGTTGCAGTATGATATTTTGTTTCAATTTCACCATTACCAGCAAGTCCACCTTTAAATTTTTGTTCAGAACCAGCACGAGATTTTTCTTGGTGTTCCTTAAATTTAGCTTTAAAGCCTTCTTCGTCAACTTTTATATTTTTTTCCATAGCTAATTCAATAGTTAATTCGATAGGAAATCCATAAGTGTCATATAATTTAAACGCTGTAGTTGCATCTATTTCGTTTATATTGCTAGCAACAACTTTTTCAAATTCTTTTAGTCCTTTTTCTAAAGTTCTATTAAATTTAATTTTTTCATTGCTTAATACTTCTAACGCTATCAATTGATTTTTATCGATTTCACTATAATATTTAGTATATTTACTAATAATTACCTTAGCTATTTCTTGTTCCCAATTACTATTAATATCAATATTTAATTTTTTAGCATGTCTTATAGCACGTCTTATTAATCTTCTTAATATATATCCTTGATCAGTATTTGAAGGTTTTATCATTGATTCATCTGATGAAATAAATACGGCAGTTCTTAAGTGATCGGCAATAATACGCATGCTAGTTTCATTACCTTCATATGGCAAATTAGAAACTTCTTCTATTTTTTCAATAACTTCTTTCCATACTGATGTTTGATAATTATCATTAACTCCTTCAAGCACAGCAACCACTCTTTCGTAGCCCATTCCAGTATCTACATTTTTTTTAGGTAGTTCAGTTACTTTACCGTTCTCATCTTTATAGAATTCCATAAATACATTATTCCAAATTTCTACCCAACGTTCATCTTCAGGATCAAACACTTCAGGAATTGCATCATTACTACGGAAATAAAAGATTTCAGTATCTCCTCCACAAGGACCTGTTTCTCCTGCAATCCAAAAATTATGTTCTGCGCTTAAATAAGCTATTCTTTCTTCCTTAATACCTAATTTTTTCCAAACGTTAGCACTAACTTCATCACGAGGTATTGATTCATCACCTTCATATACAGTTACTGCTAATCTTTCAATAGGTATATTTAATACTTTAGTTAAAAATTCAAAACTATAACTTATACTTTCTTCTTTAAAGTAATCTCCTAAAGACCAATTACCTAACATTTCAAAAAATGTATGATGCGTAGCATCTCCTACACTATCTAAATCATTAGTTCTAATACATTTTTGATAATCAACAAGTCTTGTTCCATACGGATGAATTTCGCCCATTAAATACGGAATTAAAGGTTGCATACCTGCAGTATTAAATAAAACACTCGGATCATTTTCAGGCACTACTGGGGCACTAGGAATTATTTTGTGTCCTTTACTTTCAAAGAAACTTAAATATTTATCTTTTAAATCTGTTCCAATAAAATTTTCCATTACTCTATTCCTTCCAAATATTTAAATACTTTATCTTTTAAAGATTCTCTAGTATCGTTTGCAAGTACATAGTCAAATTCCCCATAATTTTCTAAAGCTGTTTCAGTAACATGAGATTGCTCTTCAATAGTAAGTTTACTTTGACTAAATTGATTTTCAACATATATAGCATATACGTTTTCATAATTTAATTTGATTTCCTCTATCTCTTCAGGCATTCTTACGTCACTTATTACTATATTTTGTACTAATTCTTCGTAAATTTCTAAATCTGTAAGCATATTATTAGTAAAATATTTATTGTCTAATTTTCTTATTTTATCTCCTAATTCTTGTAAATATTTTCTCGGTTTAGTATTTATATTACCATCCCAATCAGTTAATTCTTTAGCAAAATTCTTTAAATACTTACTATACTCAGTAATTACGCAACTTTCTAATTTGTAAATATAAAATTCTTTAATTAATTTTGCTACTTCTCCTTTTCCACTTCCAGCTTTACCTGCTACTAAAAATATTCTCATAAAATCTCCCTTTCAAAATAAAAAAGAACAGTAACCTAAGGAGTCAAAATATGACGGTACCATCCTTTATTTAACTTAATTAATTATAACGACTTAATTTGCCGATTAATCTCCAAAAGTAGCAATATTTAATTTTATTTATTAGTTCACACCAACCACTAACTCTCTTCAAAATTTAATTAAATACATCTTTTTTCATCGATTACTCTTTAATTATAACATAAATTATTATTTTTCAAACATTTTTATTTTATTAATGATAATTTTTCTTTGGTAAATTCAAATAATACCCTTAAAATTGTTAAACAAGGTGTTGCCAAAACCATACCTAAAATTCCAAAGAAATGTCCAAATACAAGTAATGCTATTATTATAACTATTGGGTGTAAGTTACTAGCTCTACTCATGACTATTGGTTGTAATATATAACTTTCAACAACTTGAACAATTACACATATAATAAGTGTTCCAATTCCAATTAATGGATCTTGAGTAAATCCAACCAACACTGCAGCAGCACCACCAATATATGGTCCAATATACGGAATTAAGTCTGTAATACCACAAAATAAACCGAATAATAATGGTGCATTCAAACCAACTAAAGTAAACCCAATAGAATCACAAACAAGCACCATCAACGCTACTAAAAATGTTCCATTAACACATTTTCTTACTTCAGTACTCATTCTTGTAGACAATATATATACATCATTTTGCAATTTTTTCGGAAATAAATTTTTAAAATGTTTCCCAATATTTTCATAATCAATTAACATATAAATACCAATGATTAACCCCATTACAAATGTACCAATACCACTAAATAATGAAATAATAATGTTTATAAGCATTGTAGGTAATCCTTTAGCAATATCCGTACCAAAATTAGTAATTGTTAAAACTAATTTATCTTTAAAATCACCTAAATTTACTCCGTTAGAAGCCATTGCTTTAAAGAAATCATTAATATTATTAGTTATCTCTTCAATAAATCCTGGTAATAAACCAACTAATTCATTAACTTCTGTATAAATAGTAGGTATAAAAGTATACAATAATACTCCTAAAATAAGTACAAATGACGAAAATACAATAATTGAACTAAAAGTATTATTATGAGTCTTTTCATTTAATTTTAATACTAAAGGTCTAAGCAACCAAGCAGCTACAAATCCTATGAAAAATGGACTTATAACCTTAAGAAATTCCAAAATAATACCTATTATATTTAATTTTTGAATAGCTACAATAGCAGCCAATATTAAAAATGCTATAAAAACAAAATATAAAACTTTTAATATTTTTTTACTTAAGCTTATTACTTCGTTAAGTTCATTCTTATTTACTTCTTTATCTATTTTATTCTTCACTTTATCACATCCTTATACTAATTATACTATAAAACGATTAAAAAAAATATTTAAAATTTGCTAAAAAAGAAAAAAGCACTAAAAGTGCTTAATCCATCATATTATTAGCTGCAGTATTGGCTTTATCCAATAAATTATTTATTAATCTATCAGCTTTATTCTTAGTTTGTTTGTTCACTAAAATATATGTACCAACACCAATTAAACCAGCCATAGCCATACCACAAATAATTCCTGTTTTTTTCATGAAATCCACCTCTACTTATAGTATGGTTATAAATATTTTATTTATGTGTTAATAAATTCTTTTTCTAATTTTTCTTGTAAAGTAGTTTTTCTCAAAGTACCATAATCATTTAATACACCTTTATAAAAAGATGAAGCATCACCAATTAAAATCAAACTCTTTTTAGCTCTACTTACACCAGTATAAAGTATCTTATTATATAACATACTTCCATAATGATATGTAATTGGCATAATAACATGATCAAATTCACTACCTTGGCTTTTATGAATTGTTATTGCATAAGCATGCCTAATATTTTTCAAATCTTTCTTTTGATACATTACTAAATTACCGTCAAAATCTATAGTTATTACATCCTTTTTATATGGATTATTAATAGTAGCAATACTTTTTATAAACCCAATATCGCCATTAAATACATTATTATCAGCATCATTAACAAGTTGAAGTACTTTATCTCCTTCTTTGTATACAACATCTCCATAAGATAATTGTCTTTGACCTTCATCCGGATTAAAAATATCACACAACATTTTATTAAGACTATCTATACCAACTTCACCTTTATACATTGGCGCGAGTATTTGCAAATTATTCTCATCATACCCTTTATTAATTCCAGCTTCTATAATTTTCTTAATAGTAAGCCTTATATCTTTAGTATCAGTCATTATAAAATTATAATCATCTCTTTTGCTTGTAAATTCTTCACACAAATCTTTATTTTTTATTTCTCTAGCCAAGTATGGTATATAAGAATTTTCACTTTGACGATAAATATAATTAAGAGGTACATAATTAAATAAATCACTATTAATTAAATCACTTAAAATAAGCCCAGGGCCTACTGATGGAAGTTGAAACGCATCACCTACAAGAACTAATTTTACATAACTATGAACACCTTTTAAAAGTGCTGCAAATAAGTGATTGTCTATCATACTTACTTCATCAACTATAATAAGTCTTTGAAAATTTTTATTATTTTCATTTATCATAAAATCATTATTATCTTTATTCCATTTTAAATAACGATGAATTGTCGATGCCGGAAGCCCTGTTGATGTACTCATTTTTTTGGCAGCTCTTCCTGTTGGAGCTAGAAGTGCTATTTGTTCTATTAAATCAATATTATTTAATTTATTTTTTTCAATATACAATTTTACAATTGCATTAATAATTGTAGTTTTACCAGTACCTGGACCTCCAGAAATAATAGTTATATTATTATTAAGTGAAGTTGCTATTGCCCTTCTTTGATCATCGTTATAAGTTATACTTAATTTATTTTCTAACTTTTCAATTTTTTCTGTATAATCATATTCTTTTATTTCTTTATTATCTATAACTTTTAACAATTTTGCTATATCAATTTCTGCTTGAAAATTTTCTTGCAAATAACATTTACTATCATCAATAACTATAAATAATTCTAATTCTAATTCTTTTAAATATTCCTCATAAGTTTCATACTCTAAAGATAAACTAAATAATTTATTAAGCGCACTATAAACATCAGCAGTATTATAATAAATATCTCCTGTATTTAATGATATTGCTTTCATACTTTCTAAAATACA
>JAZSOX010000128.1:0-2158 GCA_045537175.1 Bacilli bacterium | reverse complement strand
CAACGCCCTAAATTTTAACAATTTAGGGCGAATATCTTATCCGTGGTACCACCTATATTTAGAATTTCTTCTACACTTAAAACTAATGTCTTTTAACATTATATCCTATGATAACGGTGGATTTCCGATAAAACTTACTTTTAATTTTCAGTTCTATAGCTCCAAGACTGGTTCTATATTTAATTCCTTAAAGTTTTTCACCAACCAACTCTTCTCTAAAAGTTCATAAATATATACTATTTCTCTTCATTGCTTTATATATACTATAAAATTATATCTTATATATTACAAATTGTCAATATTTCTTTATGGTATTATAATAACATTTAAGATTTTTAAGCAATTTCCTCGAAGAGCGGGTCGCCGAGGACGCCCAGGCCCCTACAGCATTTGCAATAAATGTCATTTACGATTCAGGACAGTCCCCTTTGTCCTTGTTGTACAAAAGAGGGACTGTCCCTAGAATCGTTTAAATTATTTTTCCGCCTCCGAACTACTATATCATCTATATAAAATACTGCAGATTGTCCTGGAGTTATTGCTCTTTGTGGTTCATCAAAGATTACTTTTATTTTTTCATCTTCGCAAGGATATATTGTACTTGCAAATTCTCTTGCAGAATATCTTGTTTTTGTCATAACTCTTAAAGGTTCTTTTATTTCATCAAATAATACTAAATTTATATCTTCTATAATTAATTCATTTTTATAAAGTTCTTTTTCTTCTCCTACTATTACTTCATTTCTGTCTTTATTAAATCCTAATACAAATAATGGAGTAGGATTTGATATTCCAAGACCTTTTCTTTGCCCTATTGTGTAATAGTATAACCCTCTATGTTTTCCTAAAACTTCTCCTTTATAATTTACTATATTTCCTTCTATTGGTTTTATATTTGAATTTTCTTCTAAAAACTTTTTATAATCTCCATCTGGTATAAAGCATATATCTTGACTATCTTTTTTATTAGCAACTGGCAAATTATATTTTAGTGCTATTTCTCTTATATCATTTTTATCTGTATAATCTGATAAAGGAAATAAAACTTTTGAAACTAAATCTTTTGGCATATTCCATAAAACATAGCTTTGGTCTTTACTTAATGAATTTGCTTTTTTTAATACAAATTTATTATATTTTTTGCTAAATTCAGTTTTTGCATAATGACCTGTTGCAATATAATCACAATTTAATTCTTTGGCTTTTTCCTGCATCAGTCCAAATTTTAGATATTTATTACATTCTATACAAGGATTAGGAGTTTTACAATTTGCATAGCAACTGCAGAAGTCTTTAATTACTTTTTCATTAAATTCTTCTGTATAATCAACTGTATAATGTTCTATATCTAAACTTTTACAAACATTTTTAGCATCTTCATCGCTAAATTCTTTTTTTAAAAGTTTCATAGTAATGCCTACTACTTCATAGCCTTGTTCTTTAAGTAATATTGCGGCAACGCTGCTGTCAACGCCTCCGCTCATACCTAACAATACTCTTTTATTGTTCATTTTTTCTTTCCCTTTTATTATAAGATAACTGGTCCGTTACCAATTTCAACAACATAAAAATCTGCATTATATCCTATTTTTTCTTTGTATGCTTTTCCAACATTTTCAACAAACTCATCTACTTTATCTGTCTTAACTATACTTACTGCGCATCCACCAAATCCAGCACCTGTCATTCTAGCTCCTAATACGCCTTCTTGTTTTAAACTTTCTGCTACTAATGTGTCTAATTCTATTCCTGTTACTTCATAATCATCTCTTAAAGAATCATGAGATGCTATCATTAACTTACCTAATAATTCTAAATCATTTTCTTGAAGTGCTTTTACAGCTTTTATTGTTCTTTGATTTTCATATACTGCATGTTTAGCTCTTTTTTGTCTGTTTTCATCTTTTATTAAATATTTGTTTTCTTCAAATACTTCTTCTGTTAAATCTCCAAGTGTTTTAATGTCTAATTTTTCTTGTAGTTCTTCTAAAGCTTTTTCGCACTCTGCTCTTCTTTCATTGTATTTAGAATCTCCAAGTCCTCTTTTTTTGTTTGTATTCATTATTACTATTTTTTCATTCTCTAATTTTACTGGAGCATATTCAAATGTTAAGCTTGATGTATCTAAAAACACTGCACAATCTTTCTTTCCATTTGC
>JAZSOX010000013.1:0-2713 GCA_045537175.1 Bacilli bacterium | reverse complement strand
ATGAGTCTCATATTTGATTAATTTAGTTGTAATAAATAAGTACAAAATAAGAAATAGTAATAAAGATACATATAAATATTTAGACTGTAATACTATTTTTAATTTTTTCAAATAAAGCATCTCCGATACCGCTTACTTTTTTTATTTCTTCAATAGATTTAAAATTCCCATTAGTAGTACGATACTCAATAATATTGTTTGCTTTACTTTCGCCAATCCCTGATATTGTCATTAATTCGTCTTTAGATGCACTATTAATATTTACAAGCTTATTATTTTCTTGTTTTATATCACTTTCAAATGAAGTATCTTTATCACTAGAAACAATTTCACTTACAACATTATCTGTACAATTACTAATATCATATGTAGCACATTCACAAATTGGTTGTGATTCTTTCTTAGTAGACTTTTTATATTCTGATTCAGTATATACATATATAACTAACTCATTAGATACTTGTCTACTTAAATTAATATTTTTCGTATAAGCTTTTTTAGTAAATCCACCAGATAGTTTAACAATATCATTTATTATATTTGTACTATCAACTTCATATACTCCGGGATTTTTTACAGCACCTTTAATTTCTACATAAAATTTTTCTTTTCCAATTGTTTCATCGTCTACAGTAGTAACAAATAGCTCTTCATTATTACATGTACAATCATAATTTAGATATTTATATAATAAAAAACAAAATCCTAAAAACAATAAAATGTTAATAATAACACTGATAATTAATAAAATTAATCTATTGTTTTTTAGAAAATTAAAAAAATCCATAAAAACCTCCTTTCACTTTATATATTAAAGATTTTTTATGGATTTCCTTTTAATTTGATAATTTTTTTAATTCTAATTGATATTTTGTAGTTTTATTTTCTATTGCAACCCTCTGAGTTACAAAAATCATAGCAATAAAATTTAAGGTAGACGAACCACCATAACTCATAAGAGGAAGGGGTACTCCTGTTAGCGGAAGGATTGATAACATTCCGCAAAGATTGATTATGATATGAAATGTAAATAACCAAAACGTTCCATATGCTAAAATAGAATTTCTTAATGTATAAGCCTCTTTTGCAATTTTTAATATTCTATACAACATTAAAGCATATAGAATTAAGACACCAATACCCGTAAATAAACCTAATTCTTCTACTAATATAGCAAATATAAAGTCTGTATGACTTTCTGGTAAATATAAAAATTTTTGAGTACTTTTTCCTAAACCTACCCCAGTTAGACCGCCATTATTGATAGCTATATAACCATTACAAACTTGATAACCAGTATCTTCTTTGTATCTTTGACATGGATTTTGAAATTTAAAACGTTCCATTTGATCACTATTTAATATTTCTGTACCACTATATAAAAGCACACCTACTAATAATACAGCCCCAATTCCTAAAATCATCATTATTTTAGGAAGATTACTTTTAACCATTGGGATACTTATAAATATACAGAATGATATAGCTAAAAGTATTGCAGCACTACCAAAGTCAGGTTGCATTAAAATAAGTAAACCAACAATACCAGCTATTGACAGTGGTATCAAATATAAATAAACATTTGATATTTTTTTCTGTATTAAACTATTATAAAAAACTGCCATAAATATTATTACAAAAGATTTTGCAAATTCACTAGGTTGAATAGCAAATCCTGTACCCGGAATATAAAACCAACTCTGTACATGATTTGTAATGCCACCATATAAAAGTAAAAACACTAAAACCGATATTATTCCAATAATTAATAACCATGATATACTTTTATACCACTTAGTCGGAACATTGATAATTACCATTCCTCCAATAAATGATGCTACAAAAAAAATTAATTGTCTAACAAAAAAATACGTTGATGTTGTTTTATTATATCTAAGTATTGCAGCTACTGAAGAGGAAGAAAACACCATAAGAAGACCAATACCACAAAGTAGTATGGTTATAAATAATAAAGGCTTATCAATTTTCGAAAATATCTTCTTCATACGCTCATCCTACTATAATAATATCATAAAACCAAGCATATAAAAACATTTATTAATTTTTTATTGTCAAATTTGACTCTTGATTAATAAAATATAATAGATACGTAAAGGAGGTATTAATATGTATTATTACGGAAATAATGGTTACTATGGTGGTGGCTATCAAAGTGCTCCTTGTTGTGGCGGTGGCTATGCTGGATACACAAGTGGTTACGGTATAGGAGCTGCTATATGGATTGTTTTATTCATTTTATTAGTTATAATTATTGGCGCTGGCTGGTTTGGTAATAATAACAATGGCTGCGGTTGTAATAACTAAGAGGCTGATGCCTCTTTTTATTTGAATAATTTTTCTATTTTATTTTTGTCATATCCCATATTAATTAAAGCTGATTCTAGTTTTTTATTAACCTTTTTCCTTAAAAAACAATTAAGTTTTGGAACAACATCCATCAAATCATTTTTATCAAACTCACTTAAATATCTTAATAAAAAAGTCTCTACAAATAATTCACTAAAATTACTGGTAATTTCCTCCAAAAAATCATTAACATCTCTTTTCATAATTTATCTCCTTCTACTATTTATATACACTTTATTATTCTAATTTTCTTTTAAATAATACAAAAACTAAAAAAATGTGTATTATTTTACACATTTTTACATTTTTGATTATGTGATTTTTTAAATCAAATTATAATAATTCG
>JAZSOX010000071.1:0-7061 GCA_045537175.1 Bacilli bacterium | reverse complement strand
CAATCTTAGTGTTTAACGTTTCGTTTTCTTTTAAAGGATTTTGAATATTACCATCTTTATTAGTTACTAATATTTCATTATCTATTAAATCTTGTACCTTTATGTAAATAATATTTTCTTCATTAAATAAATCTGAATTCTTTTCACCATAAGCAATTGCACATTCTTCTATTGTTTTTATGGTATTATCATACGCTTTTTCTAAATCATAATTATTGGAAAAAGCATAAGAAATTTTATTTACAGCTACAAAATACCCTATAGTAAACACTGCTAAAATTGCTGCTAAAAAAATTATTTTTTTATCTTTAAACATTTTCATATTACACCTACTAAATACAATTATATTATATACTATTTATGTTAAATATCCAAGCTAAATTTCTAAAAAGAAAAAATCTCAATTAAGAGATTTTAGTAACAACAATTTCTGTCATAAACATTTGAGACAACATTTTCTTCGCAAGTTGTATAATATGGTGTATATGTATGTCTGTAAACATGATGATTTATTATTCTAGTATTGCAAGGCATTATATGTGGTACTTCGTAACACATATATCTATGGCATACTCTTTCTTGAGGACATTCTTGTATTGGTGGACACATCATCATTGATTGATTTGGCATATAGTCCATATTTACGTTACATCCGCAAGAATTTGAAGCTATATTGTGTTCATAGTTTGTCTCATTATACTCAAATTTCTTTTGTTCCATATCATTATTCCTTTCTAATGTATAATATGAGAAATTCAAGTTTTTGCTTGGGTTATATTTAATTCGCTATTTTAAAATGTTCAGTAGGCGAATTCTCAGTAAGAACTGAAAATTGATATCCTCTTGCTTTAGCAAATTCTATTATGTCTGGCAGAGCTTCTAAAGTACTTTTCTTTATATCATGCATCAAAATCACGTATTCGCCATCACCTTTTAAATTCAATTTAATATTTTTTAAAATTGCTTCTGAAGAGTTATCTTTTTTATTTGTATCTCCACTATCGAATGTCCAATCAAAATATACAAATCCATCCTCTTCCATTTTTTTACTTAATTTACTCATTATTCCCTTATTATATCGTCTACTGATTGTATTAGAACTACCACCGGGAAATCTAAATAATTTTGTATGTATTCCGGTTTGTTCATAGATAACATTATCAATTTTAGCAAAATCATCTAAGTACGATTCGACACTTTCATAAATAGACCATTTATGGCTATATGTATGTATTCCAATTGAATGGCCTCTTTCATATTCTTTTTTTATAAGATTTTGGTAATCAGGAAATTGATTGGTAACAAAAAATGTTGCTTTTACATTATATTCATCTAACACATTTAAAATTGCTTCTGTATATTTACTTGGGCCGTCATCAAACGTTAAATATATAGTTGCACCTTTTATTATTGGATATTCAGCATAACCGTCATCTTTTACTATTACTGTTCTTGCAATTGTTGTCTCATATCCAGAACTATCTTTAACCGTATAATATATTTGGTAGGTCCCCGCTATATTTGTGTTAATTTTGTTATTAATTTTTATTTTATCAGAAATATTTCCATCACATGAATCATACGCATTCGCTC
Source organism: Bacilli bacterium (assembly GCA_045537175.1). Lineage (GTDB taxonomy): Bacteria > Bacillota_I > Bacilli_A > RF39 > UBA660 > SIG200. The sequence goes on along the minus strand of JAZSOX010000071.1, from coordinate 5,468 downwards.
CAAGCTCTTCATAATTTTCATTTTCATTTATATAAATTATATCAGATCCATTTAACGTAATAATCGGCTTCTCTTCATCAATATATTTTACATTAAAAGATACTTCCGTTTTATTATTAGAACTATCTTTGACTGACAATAATAATTTATCTCCTCTCAAACTATATTTCACATTTTGAGATAAATCTCCATCATAATTATCATTAGCAGCAATATTAAGCTCTAATAAATTATTTTTCTTGCAAAGCTTCGCTTCCTCGTTTAACGTTATAGTTGGCTTTATATTATCAACAACTTTAATTACTCTTACTACTTCTCTAAAAATGTTTCTATATTTAGCTTTATAGGTTATTATATATTTTCCTATTTTATTTGTATTTACGCCACCGATAATTTTGCATTCTAGGTTTTCTTTTCTAAAAAATCCTTGTAAATAGGCTTCTCCACCTAGTTCTTCATATTTTTCTCCAACAATAATAGTTTGATTCTTGCTTCCATTAATTTTTATTTCTATTTTTGGAATAAATAAGCATACCATCGAAAATAACATTAATAAAATTAATATAGAACCAATTAAGATTACTTTTAATTTACTACTCATAATTACCACCAAACCACATAATCTATTTTAACACAAAAAAAGCCTTACGGCTTTGTTTATAAGACAATTATTTTATTTTTTGTCAACTTCTGGAAACAAGAAATCTTTAGTATTGTAATAGTATTGACATCCACTAACTACAGACAACACTGTTGCAACTAATAATAAAAATTGGTCCACAGATAAATTAATAAATGTAAATGGAATATTATTAAATAAAGTTAATGTTAAACCAATCATCATACACATTGTTTTAGCTTTTCCTAACCAACTAGCAGCAACTACTTTTCCTTTATTTCCGCTAATCATTTTACATGAGTCAACAATTATATCTCTTGTTATTATTACTACTGGAACTAATAAAGGAATTAATCTATCATATGCCAATATTATTAATAATCCATTTACTAATATTTTATCTGCTATAGCATCTGCTACTTTACCAAAATCAGTAACCATATTTCTACTTCTAGCTAAATATCCATCTATAAAATCTGTAAGAGATGCAACTAAAAATATAATTCCAGCGAGAACATATTTTAAACTTAAAACCTCGCCGTTAATTAAATATTCAGGAAATTTAATTCCTAAATCGTACCATGGTATAAGCAACATAACAATCATTAAAACAGCAAGAATAATTCTTACTACCGTTATTTTGTTTGGCAAATTCAATTTCATACTATCACTACTTTCTATAACTTACTACGTAAGCACTTTTTTTATCAACCGTTATTTGATTTACAGACCAAAATATTGCTAAAACTACTAGTATAAATAATAAAATATATACTACTATATATAACCCTTTTGCATTTTTTGGTCTATTTAATGTATAAGGAGAAACAATTTTATCTTCTTCATTTTCTTTAGTATTTAATTCGATTGTTTTTTCAATTTCTTTAATGGGTATTCTTGATGTATATTCAAATAAATATTCATTAAATTCATCTAACACTTTCTCTGAATCTAAACCTAAATACTTTGCATAATCCGAAATATATTCTTTTAAAGTAAAAATATCTTTGAAAGAACCAATTTTTCCTTCTTCAACATTTTTTAAAACAACTTCGCTTATCTCTAAATCTTTGCTTACTTCTTCAAGTCCTATTCCTGATTCTTCTCTTGTTTCTCTTAAGAGTTCAGCAATTTCTTCCAAACCTTTCACTCCTTATTCAAAAAAATAATATTAATAAGCCATGTTCTGTACTCAATTATGAGTGACAAATATTTATCTATGCTGTTACGCATCCATAAAAATGTTCTTATTCCACTTTTATGATTCCCCTACCAAAATTTGGGTTTCTCGCTCGTGGGGTTTACCGCGTTTCATTTAATTGTTACCAATTAACTACGTTTCTGTGGCACTTTACATCTACTCATAACTTAAATAAGATATTTTTGACGCCGTTAGCTAAACTACCTTAGGTTATTTATTCCCTAAGCACGAACACTACAATCATCACAGATTGTGCGAGCATGGACTTTCCTCTACACTAAAATAATGCAGCATTTGTCTAAATACTATTCTTCTTTTCCAAAAACAACTTTTTCTAATTGACTGATACGTTTCAACAAATCAACATTAGTTAATGTTTTTGTCGTATTTTCAGTTGAATTTTTCATTTCTAATTGTTCTTTTAAATATCTAATTTCTTGTTTTAACTTATTGTTATCTTCTATTAGATTTTTTGTATCTTTGTCTAATTTTTTTATAATAGAATTATATTCAGTGTAATCACGAATAACCATATCTAAAAATTTATCAACTTCTTGAGGCCTATATCCTCTCGCATCAATTTTAAATTCTTTTTCTAAAATATCTTGTGCAGTTAAATAAATTCGCTCGTTATACACATGAACCACCTTCTAACAATGAAATTATAAACGATTTATACTTTTTTTGTCAAGTTCTTTAAGGTTTATTGTATCAACCCAAATACTAGCATATTCTATTTTTTTCAGCAACTCATTCAATACAAAATCAACTTTCATTTTTATCACCATTTACATAATAACAAAATTTCAATAAAAATACACACTTTCGACAAATGTTGTCATTTTTTTCATCAAATTATTATTTATTAAATTAATTTATGTTTTTTGGTTGATTTTTTTGAATTGCTGTAATATAATATTAATGCGATTGGGGAGCGCGCGCCCATAGCTCAATTGGATAGAGCGTTAGACTACGGATCTAAAGGTTAGGGGTTCGACTCCCTTTGGGCGCACCACTTCGAGAAGTAGCACAGCTTGGTAGTGCACTTGGTTTGGGACCAAGGGGTCGCAGGTTCGAATCCTGTCTTCTCGACCATTAGAAATAACAGTATTTTTAATACTGTTTTTTTATGTCTTAATTTTATAAAATAATTCTTCTATAGAATTATTTTTTATTCTGAACCCGACCCCATGGTCCTCTATATTATCTAAGCAATTTTCCCCAATCTTATTTTTTATATAAAAATTAACATAAATTTTATCTTCAGTAATTAATTTTAAAAATTCAAAAAAACCTTTTAATTTATAAATCTTTATTTTCACATATTTATAATGTAAGCATTCTTTCCTATATGGATATGCGTCTATTACCGCTAATGTTTTGAGTTTCATTTTCAATTTTCTTTCTAAATCTTTAAATTCCCAATAGCATACTTCTTCTTTATAATTTCCATTTTCATATGCTTTTAACACAATTTTTTGTTCATAATAATTTACCGACAATTTAAATTCTACTTTATATCTCTCCACTGCATATTTCGAAAAAACTTTTCGGGTAAAAATCTTACAATCATTTTTATTTCCATATCTATAATGTCCGTAAGTTTCAAAAATATATTTTACTGCAGATGATCCGTTTCTTTTTGGAACACAATTAAAAAGCGTTATCGAGCTTTTTGAATAACCTAATCGGCATTTTAATTCTATACTTTTAAAATCCGGTAAACATAATTGATCTTCTTTTTTATTTAACAAAGTTTCAAAAGTATAACCAACACCTGTTGGACCATCTCTCAAACTTTTAATCAACCCCATTCTTTTTATTCTCGAAAATTCATTTATTAATTCTTCTATACTTCTTTCATCAAAACCTCCTAAAATTTATATAACACATTTTTTATAAAAAAATTGTCAAATAAAGGTGTGCATATCGGTTTTGTAAATAAATGTCAAAATTAGACAAATTTATTTAAGAATTTTTGTTAACGTACTATAATTAAAATAGAAGGAGCTATAAAATTACGGGAGCCTAATATTGATAATCGCAAAAAAGAATAAAAGGTTTATATATAGTTAGCTCTTTTTGTTGATTTAAGTCATCTTTTAAATTTGATGACTTTTTGTTTTTGGCAAAAATAAAAAGACTAACAAATGTTAGTCTTTTATATTTTCAATGGTGTCTCGTTGGAGATTCGAACTCCAGACCCTTTGATTAAAAGTCAAATGCTCTACCTACTGAGCTAACGAGACGTATATATAAATAAGATGGCTGCCCCGGCTGGGTTCGAACCAACGGAATGTCAGAGTCAAAGTCTGATGCCTTACCACTTGGCTACGGGGCAGTTTTATAAAATGGTGGAGGGACATGGATTTGAACCATGGAACCCGAAGGAACAGATTTACAGTCTGCCGCGTTTGACCACTTCGCTATCCCTCCAAATAAAATGGTGCCGACAGAGGGAATCGAACCCCCAACCTACTGATTACAAGTCAGTTGCGCTACCAATTACGCTATGTCGGCATCAAATAAATGGTGGGCGATATAGGACTCGAACCTATGACCCCTTGCTTGTAAGGCAAGTGCTCTAACCAACTGAGCTAATCGCCCGATTAGCCTCAAATGTCTTAAATTTCTTTTCAAGACAATTAAGATTATACTATACAAATTTTAAATATGCAATAAGTTTTTTTAATTTTCTTTAAAAAATTAAACCTTTTTGAATTGCATATGGTAAAAAATGGTCTCTAATAGAAGATGCTAAATTATATTCAGACTCTCCTATTGTATACCAATGATAATCTAAAATCTCATCATTTGGAATCAAACTCACATGAATTTTCTTAGTAGCTAAGAACATATTCATTTCAATTATCACATCACTATCACTAGCCGCAGCTTCTTTAAAACACATAATGGGTAATAAATCTTCCTCACAAAATTCAAATCCTTGCCCTACTTCTTCATTAATTTCTCTTAATGCAGCTGTTATTTCTGTTTCACCAGATTCTATCCCTCCACCAACCAATGTCCATGAATTTGTAGTATTACTTCTTACTGAGCGAACAATTAACAATTTTCCGTCTTCTATAAATGCTATACCAACTACTCTTTTTAATTTTTCCATAAAACTACCTCAATATGTATATATTATACAATATATATTTGAATTTTAGTAACCCAACATAGTAAAACAAGTAAAATTATGTTAATATTTAAATAGAAACTTTTCCGTACGAAAGGTTTTAATATGCAAAAAAAATATAAAGTTGGTAAATACGCATTAGATAATCACCAAATGCAAATTATAAACAACGATCAAAATACATTGGTTATAGCAGGAGCTGGCGCAGGAAAGACACTTACTCTTCTCGGGAAAATAAATTATTTATTAGAGAATAAATTGTGTAATTCACAAGAAATATTAATTATATCATTCACAAACGCTTCAGTTAATGATATTAAAGAGAAAATAAAGTATAATGTTAATATTTTTACTTTTCATAAATTAGCTATAGAAATATTAAAAAGCGCAAATGTAAATTATAATTTATGTGATGAAAATTATTTAAAATATATAGTCGAAGAATCAGTTACAAATTGTAAAACTGAAGATCAAATAACTATTTTAAAATTTTTAAAATTAAACAT
>JAZSOX010000143.1:0-2170 GCA_045537175.1 Bacilli bacterium | reverse complement strand
AGAAATTTTAAAAATTGAGCCATCTAAGTTAATAAAAAATATTAAATTAGAATTAATTGATTTAATATTAGAAGGTAAGTTGAAAAATAGAAATAGTGATTTAAAAAAATATATATTAAGAAAAGAGATGTAAGCATGGGGAATAACAAAAAGTTTGTTGTTGAAGCTAATTTTATTAAAGAAGCATGTAAACTAAATTTAACTTTAGCAGAATTTTTGTTATTAATTTATTTTGAAAATGCTGATGATTTAACTTTTGATTTAGATAAAATATGTGATAGATTAAAAATAGAACGTGGAGATATTTTAGTTGCATTTAATAATTTACTTGGAAATGGAATTATTACCCTTACAAGTGAAAAGGGAGATTCAGGAAAAAGAGTGGATAAAGTATCTTTAGAAGGATTCTATGAAAAAGTTATTGAAAGTAAGAAAAAAGAAAAGAATAAGAAGTTAAAAGAAAATATCTTTTCAACATTTGAAGCTGAGTTTAGAAGACCACTTACTGGTACTGAATTTGAAATAATAAAAGCTTGGCTTGAAAAAATGTATAATGAAGATCTAATTTTAGCAGCATTAAAAGAAGCAGTTTATAATGGTGCTACTAATATAAGATATATCGATACTATATTATATGAATGGAATAAAAAAGGATTAAAAACTATAGAAGACGTTGATAATTATTTAAATAATCGATATGAAAATAAGAAATTAGAAGAAACTGGTGTGTTTGATTATAATTGGTTAGATGATTATGATAAGTAGTAAAAAAATTATAGAGGGGTTAGATAAAGTAATACCTAATCCTAAATGTGAACTTAATTATACAAAAGATTATGAATTATTAATTGCAACTGTTTTATCAGCTCAATCAACAGATAAAAGAGTTAATATGGTTACTGATATTTTATTTAGTAAATATGATTTAAAAGATTTAAATACAATTGATATAAAAATAATTCAAGATATTATTAGACCCGTAGGTACATATCAAAGAAAATCTATGTATATTAAAGCAATAGCTAATAGATTAATAAATGAGTGTAATGGTGTTGTTCCGAATGATAGAGATTATTTGGAAAGTTTACCTGGAGTTGGTAGAAAAACAACTAATGTAGTAATATCGAATCTTTTTAATGAACCGGCAATTGCGGTGGATACTCATGTTGATAGAGTATCAAAAAGATTGGGGTTAGCAAATCCTTATGACGATGTTTTAATTGTAGAGGAAAAACTTATGAAAAAATTTCCTAAAGCAAAATGGAGTAGATTACATCATCAAATGGTATTGTTTGGTAGATATATTTGTAAAAGTCAAAAACCGGAATGTGATTTATGTCCTTTTAATGGAAAATGTAAAATTAAGAAAATCTAATATTGTTATTTATACCTAATTTGTTATAAAATGAGTTTGTGATGCTAGATGGAAAATAAATTAGGGACAATAATAAGTAAACTTAGAAAAGAAAAAGGATTAACACAAAAAGATCTTGCGGATAAATTAAATATTAGTGATAAAGCAGTATCTAGATGGGAAACTGGTAGTAGTTCTCCAAGTATGGAAATGTTATCAAGAATTAGTAAATTTTTCAATGTTCCATTAAATGATTTAATAACAGCAAGAGTTTCTACTGGTGAAGAAGATGACAATTTAGTTCAAGAAATAATTCAAGAATTTACGGAGATGAATAAAAGAAATTCTAAAAGAATTAGAGCAGTAGTTTTAGCAACAATAATAATTGTCTTAATTTTAACTATTACAATAATATTTACAAATAGTTATAATAGATTCAAAGTATACAACGTCAGTCTTGAAAGTGAAGAAATATATTCAGTTACAGGAATTTATGTTGAAACAAAAATAAAAGACTCCCTATATTTAGACACATTAAAAATTAGAGACTATGAATATGATGAGACAGATACAATATCTGTCGATTTGTATTTTCTAAAAGATGGAGAAGAACATATTTTACAAAGTTATTCCAGTTTAGATCATATACAATTTATCAATTACCAAAGTTATATTGAAATAGATGACTTAAGTAATTATTTTGATAATTTACATTTACGTGTTACTATTATTGATTATAAAAATAATCAAACTATATATAATGGTAAATTAAGATTTATTATGGATTTCTCAAATAATAAAATATTTTATAATGAA
>JAZSOX010000124.1:0-4126 GCA_045537175.1 Bacilli bacterium | reverse complement strand
CTGGAACAATAGATTTAAGTGGCTTAACAACAAGTGATGTAATAAAAGTAACTTATGTTAAAGATGGTAGTAGTGCAAAAGGTTCAGATACAGTTAAATTTTCAATAGGTAAACCAATAGGAGAAAAAACATTAAGTTGTGATAATACAGGAATAGCATCACAGTTAGACAGTACGAAAGCGTTTAATAAAAATGATAATTCACCAGCATATGTAGGATATATGTATAATAAAGTATATGAACAAAGTAGTAAAAATATAGCAGTGGTAAAATCAGTGTTAGTAAATGAGTGGTCGCCGGCAGCATATTATTACGGAAATCAGGCAATCTGGAATGAAGAAACAAAACAATATGATTTGAGTAATTCAGATGGTAGTGAAGTTTCTACATATTCTTGGTATACTAATTATAGTAACTTAATTGGATATTATACATGTAGAAGTAAAACTGAAAAAAGTTGTGCTGAAGTATATTATGTAGCAGGTAGTTCTAGCTCATATATGTATTATTACACAATGAATGGTGGAAATTCATATGATTCTTATAAAATAAAATTAGCAACAAGCATAACAGATAATGGAGATGGAACGTATAAATTAGATAATCCTATAGAAGTGCCAAAAAAAGATTGGTACACAAATTATTCCAATTATAAAAACTACTATTATTGTGGAGATTTAACAAGCTCTACGTGCAGTGATATGCATTATTCAACTGCAACATTAAACCATCAAATAATAGGATTTAACATGGAAAATGACTATCTGTACGGAAATTCGATTACTTATAGTAATGGGACATATAAATTAGTAAATACGATAAATTTTTGGGACTGGTCGTTATTTTCTACATTAAAGAATTATCATTATACATGTTTTAATACAAGTGGGGAATGTAGCAGTGTTTATTATGTACATTATTATAAAAATTACACTGCTTCTAATAGCTTCCATGAATATCTTTATTATATAACACTTACTGAAGGGAAAACAATCGAAAAAGCAGTAAATGAAATGTTGCATGCAGAAGATGTAAATACAAAAGATTCAACAATAAAAGATTATATAGATACATGGTATGAAAGTAACCTACTTGAAAAAAATGATATTAACGGAACATTATATTCAAAATATTTAGAAAATACAATATTCTGTGCAAATAGAGAAATAACAAGTTTAGGAAGTTTGAATCCAAATGGTGGAAGTCTAAGTTCCGCGACATACTTTAATTTTGAAAGCTTAGACTGTGCAAATAAAACAGATCAATTTACTCTTAAAGTAGCTAAAGGTGGAATAGAAGGGTATGGAAATAATGCCTTAGATTATCCGATAGGTCTTTTAAACGCTCGAGAAGCTCGCTTAGGTGGTGGAGTTATTACAGGAAATGGAATCGTTCAATCATCAGGATATTTAGCTTCTGGAGAAAAATATCGTCTTGTTTCGCCAACTATGTTTGGTGCACTTCCTGGTACTTCTACTCCAGCAGGTCAAACTTCACTTCTTACAAACAGTGAAACTTCACCTAGCTCTGTTGATTCTTATTATGGTGTACGCCCAGCTTTATCATTAAGTAAACAAGTTGAAATTACTGGTGGTGATGGCTCTGTTGCAAATCCATATCAAGTTAGATTATCAGAATAATTAATCGTCAACGAAGACGTTAAAATAGACTTAACCCTTCGGAAGATAGAGATATCTTCCTTTTTTATTGAATTAGTGATAAAATATGGACGTGATGTGAAATGAAAGAAACTGTAGTAATTGGAATGAGTGGTGGCGTTGATAGCGCTGTTGCAGCTTATTTATTAAAAAAAGAAGGTTATAATGTTATAGCTCTTTTTATGCGTAACTGGGATAGTACTATTAATGGTGAAGATTTTCAAAATGATGATGTAATTTGTCCTCAAGAAAGAGATTATAATGATGCAAAAAAAGTATGCGAAACATTAGATATTCCACTTCACAGAGTTGATTTTATTAAAGAATATTGGGATTATGTATTTAAATATTTTTTAGAAGAACTTGAAAAAGGGCGAACACCAAATCCTGATTTATTATGTAATAAATATATTAAATTTGATTTATTTAAAAAAGAAGCAATTAAGTTAGGAGCTAAATATATGGCTACTGGTCATTATGCCAGAGTTAAAGATGGAAAATTACTTAGAGCAGTAGATTTAAATAAAGATCAAACTTATTTTTTAGCAGATATTACTAAAGAACAACTTGAAAATGTAATATTTCCAATTGGTGAATTAACTAAACCTGAAGTAAGATGTATTGCTGAAGAACAAGGATTAGTTGTAGCAACAAAAAAAGATTCTACTGGTATATGTTTTATTGGAGAACGTAATTATCAAAAATTTGTAAGTAATTATTTAAAAACTAATAAAGGTAATATTATTGATGTTAAGACTAAAGAAGTAATTGGTACTCATAATGGTTTAATGAATTATACTATTGGTCAAAGAAGAAATGTTGGTTTGTCAGGTAATAGCGAAAGACATTTTGTGTGTGGTAAAGATGTAAAGAATAATATTTTATATGTTACTATTGGTAATGAAGAATATTTATATAGTGATGAATGTATAATTGAAAATGTTAATTTCATAAGTGATGAAAGACCTTTAGAATGTACTGCTAAATTTAGATATCGTGGAGAAGATATTCCAGTAACATTAGAATATTTAGAAAATAACGAAATAAGAGTTAAATATAAAAATAAAGCTAAGTCTGTTACTCCAGGTCAAGCGTGTGTATTATATTTGGAAGATGAATGTCTTGGCTGTGGGTTTATTAAAACTGTTTATAAAAATAACGAAAAATTATGGTATTTATAAATTTTTAGTATACCATCTTACATAGTAAATATTTAAAGATACTACAATGAATATGTTTGCTATTTCAGATATTATTAAAGAAAACAAGCCAATATGTAAAAGTGATGTTATAGCAAGTACTACTAATTTAATAATCACTCCAATAATTGTAATTTTCATTGTAGTTTTGGCTTTATTTATAGCTTGTAAAAAACTCATTAGAATTGATTCTATATAAAAGAGAGGAAAAATTGGGGCTAATACTTTTATGTAGGTTAAACCCAGATTAGTGTTGTATATGGCATTTAATATATTTTTACCAAAGAATATTAAAAGTATTGAATAAGTAATACCAATAGCTAATGAAAAGAATAACGCTTCTTTTAATCTTTTAAGTAGAAGTTTATTATTTTTTTCTAAATAATGTTTACTAATCTCTGGTATTAATGCTGATGATATAGCGGTTATAAAAAATGATGGAACAGTAAGTATTGTGATAGTATAAGCGTTATAGGCTCCATATTGTACTAATATATAGTTGTTTGAGTAACCTGAAAATAATAATAAATTTTTTAGTATTATTGGTTCGAAAAAGTAACCAATATTACCAATTATTCTAGATGATACTGTAGGAAGAGATATATTTAATATATTTTTTAAAGTATATTTATCTGGTTTTAGTGAAGCTTTACTAATTTTGATATTTTTAGGTAAGAATAGTAAATTTATGAATATTGATACTAATTCTTCGGCAAAAGAGAATAAGAATAAAGAACAGGCAGCAAGAATTTCGCTTTTTTCCATTATAATTGGAACGAATATATAAATAAGTAGCCCTCTGATAAGTTGTTCAATTACATTTGATACAACATTTGGAATCATATTTTGTTTACCATAATAGTAACCTTTTATGATGCTTGATATAGATATGATAGGAAAGGTTAGTGCCATAGAAATAATAAGTAAATAGCACCTTTCTTCATGAAGAAGATTAATTGCAATAAATTTAGCAGATAAAAGCATAAATATAACTACTACTAAATTTATTAACATAATTAAAATAGTGGATGTAGAAATTATTTTTAGATTATTATGTTTACCTTCTGCAATTAATTTGGATATAGTTGTAGGTAGTGCAAGAGTAGCAATAGTAATAAGTAGTGAGTATGTTGGCATTACCAGAGAATATAAACCGATAACTTCTGCTCCTACAATTCTGGTATAAATAATTCGTATAACGAAACCTAGTATTTTAGTAATAATTCCACCTAGTATTAAAATGATGGTAGATTTAATAAATATATTTTT
>JAZSOX010000014.1:0-4989 GCA_045537175.1 Bacilli bacterium | reverse complement strand
TTCGTCAATTTATATTTTTTCTTAATTGTAACTATTTTTTTTGCACTTTCATTTATAAGTTCTGGATCTATCTCACAGAATTTAACCATTTCTAATAGTTTCTTATATAATTTTGATGCATCACCCTTTTTATACTTTATCATCAGCACGTTGTGCCCTGCCTCAATGCTCTTTTGAATACTTCTTTTTAACCCATAAATATATCTTAAAGTATTCATTCTTAAATCATCAGTTACTAATAATCCTTTGTACTTATATTTTTTTGTAATATAATCATCAATTATTTTTTTATTTATAGTTGCAGGTTTTAAACCATAACCTTTTAATATTAAATGACCAACCATTATTGCGTCAGCACCTTCTTTAATAGCATTTTCAAAGACTTTAATATCTTCGTTTTCCAATGCTTTTATATCCTTTATTTTAGGTATTACAAAATGACTATCTTTATTAGTTGCACCATGACCAGGGAAATGTTTAACTACTGAAATAATATTATTTTTTTGCATTTCCTTCATAAAAGGCAATCCATATTTTATTACATCTTCAATATTAGTACCGTAGCTTCGATTTCCGATAGCTTTGTTTTTATCGCTTCTAACAATATCTAAATCAGGAGCAAAATTCATATTTATTCCAACAGCTGATAATAAATATGTTGTAAGTTCATTTACTGCATTTATAACATTCATATTTTTAGTTTTAGCCTGTTTTGCTGCACTAGAAATTCTTGCAATATCTTTTGGAAATCTATTTACTCTACCATTTTCTTGATCTATTGAAATAAATAAAGGCATTTTATTTATTTCATTTATCTTCTTTAATTTATTTACAACTTCAATCATTGTTTCTATTGAAGTGTAATTTTTCTTATAAAGAACAACTCCGCCTATTTTATATTTTTGTATTAATTCTATTATTTCATCATTTATATCATATATATCTAAGCCAATTAAAATCATTTGGCCAAATTTTTCTTCTAAACTTAATTTATTAAAATTCATCATCTCATCCATTTCGTTTATAAGATAATTATATCAAATCTATGAATTTAAGCAATTAAAAAGAGAGATTTATCTCTCTTACTAATCTTTTGCTTTAAAAAGGAGAGTAAAGACAAAAGAAAATATTACAACTCCTACTATTGCAACACCTGAAGAACATAATAGTTTAGTAAATAAACCTAAAAATCCTGCTTCTTCATATCCTGCTAAACCTGATGTATATAACATATGTCCAAAATTAGAAATTAATGTTGTTGCTCCAGCACCACAATGAAGCACTATTTTATCATATATTCCAAAAAATGAAAGAAAAGCACCAACAACTGTAACTCCACTTGTAATATGTCCAGGCGTAAGTTTTGTATTATCAAGTACTACTTGGCAAATTAAACAAACTGCACCTGCAAATAAAAATGCGTATAAATAAATCATAATACCTCCAAACTAACAGCATGAGCAATAGCTGGTATAGCACTTTTTTGATTAACAAAAGTTTTACTATGAAGTGCTCCAGTTCCTATTATTAGTATCTTCTTATATTTATTGGTAGCTATTATTTTATTAAATAATACTAAAGGTAAACAGGCTGGCCCACTACCTCCAGCGTATGTTTCTTGGCTTTTCAAATATAATTCACATCCAGCATCTAAATGCTTTTTTAATTTTAAATTATATGTTTTTAGACAATATTCTTTAAATATTTCACTACCAACACATCCTAAATCGCCGGTTAAAATTAAATCATAATAATTTAAATTTCTTTTTAAATCATTTAGATGTTCATATAAGGTCTTAGCTGCTGCTGGAGCCATTACTGCTCCCATATTATTTGCATCTGTAACACCCATTTCAGTAACTTTTCCTATAGTTGCTGAATCTATTTTAATTTTACCTTCTTCTTTAGTTAAAAGTGTACTAATTCCTGCTGTAGTAGTAAATGTTGATGTATGAGGTTTTGGAGAGCCATACTCAATTGGATATCTAAATTGTCTTTCTGCGGTTAAGTTATGACTACTTGTAATTCCTAAAACTTTTTTAAATCCTTTGTCTTGTAAGAACATACTTCCTACAATTAAACTTTCGGGAAATGTAGCACATGCACTGTATATTCCCATTAGAGAGATAGGAATATCCACACATGCAAAACTAGTTGCAGAAATTTGGTCTAGTAAGTCTCCACCTACTATTAAATTAATATCCTTATAATTTAATTGGTTTTTTAAAAGTAAATTTTCTATTACTACTTTTTGCATCTTCGCTTCAGCTTGTTCAAACGTCTTTTCTCCATAATAGTAATCATCCATTTTTAAATCAACTTTTTTTAATTTACTATCACTTTCTAAAGGTCCTGTTATTGTTAACCAATCTTTTAAATAAACATTATTGAATTTTAAACTAGCCATATAACATCACCTTTAATAAAACTAAGAAAAACGCACTAACTATTCCAAATAATATAACTGAACCCGCTAATTTAAACATATTAGCCCCAATTCCTGTTATAAATCCTTCTTTTTTGTAATCTAACGCTGCACTTTGAACGCTATGAGCAAAGCCAGTTGTTGGTATTATAAGTCCACATTTTGCTTTAGCAACCCAATTATCAAATTTGCCTATCGCAGTCATAAAGGATGCAAAAAGGATTAAGATAAATGCTAACCATGCGCAAGAATCAACTCTAGATAAGCCAAATGATTCCATAAGAATTTTTACAATAATTTCTCCAATAAAACCAACACTACCACCAACCAAAAATGCTACTATTGCATTTCGAAGTTTTGGCTCTTTTGGTGACATTTTTTGTACTAATTCTTGATATTCTACTTTATTCATAATTTCACCATTCTTATTATGATGAAATTTTTGGTAATTTATACTTATAAAGTTAAATAGTCACGCATTTTACTGATTCCCTTCTTTTCGTACCTTGAAACCATAACTTGCGTCATATTAAGTTTTTTAGCTACTTCTTGTTGAGTTAAATCTTCATAATATCTAGATCTTATAATGTTTCTTTCATCATCACTCAAGACTGCAAAACTATCATCTACTAATATTTTAGTATCAACATCTTCTTTTTTTGCGGCAATGCATTCATAAGCGTTTCTACTATCTTCTGTATCAACATCAAGCGACATAACAACATTAGCACTCATACATGCCATATCAATATCGTCTAAGCTGAGTCCTAAAAATTCAGCGAGTTCTAAGTTACTAGGAACTTTTGCTAATTTTTGCGCTAAAATATACCTAGTTTCTTCTATTTTTTTATATAGTTTTAAAACATCTTTACTAACTTTTAAATCTTTATTACTCGCTAGTAAATACATCTCACCAAATATATAATCATGCGCATATGTAGAAAACTTTGTTATGCCATTATTTTTATAATTTTTTAATGCTTTTAATAGTCCTACAACACCAGCTTGATATAAGTCATTTTTGTCAACTCCGTAAAAGTGACTAGCTAACTTCCATATCATTTTTTCATTATCTTTTAATATTTGTTCATAATTCACCTTTTACACCTCAATCAATTTTAAGGCAGTCAATTCTGATGAAGTTTTTCTAATACGTAGTCGTTTTACTTTTAATGATACTTCTCTATTTACTTCACATAAGTATATTTTACCTTTGTTTCTTTTTACTGCGCATTTAGTGTTAAGAATTGCATCTACTCCAGATTCGTCAATACTTTTTAAGTTAGCAAAATTAAATATTACATTTTTAATTGTATGCTTAGATATGACCGGCACTAAATAATTATTTATTTTATAACTTACCCTTCTATTTAGTATCCCTTTCAATCTTATAAAAAGTATTCCTCTTTCATACTCCATATCCATTTTTAACATTCTTTCACCTGCTATTTTAATATAGTACAATTTTTTCCTATTTTAAACATATTCGACAAATGATGTCAAAACAAGACAAAAGACTAATATTATTAAAACTATTTTTTACAAAATAAAAAGAGATATTTCTACCTCTTTAATTTTTATTTAAATATTCAATTTTTTCTCTTGCTTCTTTTACTACTTTTTCGTCCGGGTTCATTACATATAACTGAGTCTTTTTATATGAATATGTGTATTCCAAACTATCTGTTCCACTTAATGTAATACTTTCCACTTGCCAATTTCTTGGACTTTGAAGTTCTTTCTTTATAAACCCTAACATTGTTGTATGATTCATATTAGTAACAAAGGCCCCTTCTAAAGAATTAAGTAAGCCATTATAATTTTTTATAATACTTGGGCTCATAGCTTTATTCATTATTGCTTCTAATACCATTATTTGATGTCTTCCTCTACCTAGATCGCCACCAGTAACTGCTTTTCTTTCTCTTACATACGCAAGAGTTTCTTCGCCATTTAAATTAATATTACCTTTTTCAAAATAGATACCAGGCATACTCATGAATGCTTCGTCATTATTAACTGTTATTCCTCCAAGTAAATCTACTACATTTATTACAGAAGTAAAGTTTACTTTAACATAATAATTAATATCAATATTAAGTAGATTTTCTACTGCATATATACTTGAATCTATACCATAGATACCAGCATGAGTTAATTTATCTTTATAAGTACTATTATTTATTTTTACGTAATAATCTCTTGGAATCCATGTAATTAATATTTTTTCTTCTTTAGGATTGACTGTCATTACCATATTAACATCACTTCTAGATGCTCTTTTAATATTACCATAAGTATCTATTCCACTTATAAATATATTGAATGGCTCTTTATTAATATTAACAGCATCTTTTAATGTTTTTATATCATTTTTAATTTCAATTTTATAAATAGACTCTAATAAATCAAATTTTGTATTATCTTGTTCTTTTAATAGTTCTAATTCGCTAGTTTCTAATATTATTCCTTCTACTTCTTCATTAATAATTCCTTCTACTAAAGAATGAGTATCTTCATAATTTTTGTACTCTACTTTTACTTTTTTATTTAATTTTTTTTGA
>JAZSOX010000130.1:0-7424 GCA_045537175.1 Bacilli bacterium | reverse complement strand
TTTGTTAAATCTATAATATATTTTGCATTTTCTTTCTTTTCAATAAATTCAGAAAATTCTCTTTTAAATAATTCGTATTCAGTTACTGAAAATTCTGAACAGCATTTAAGTAATGATGGGTTAATACATGCTATTATATCTTTTGGATTAGAATGATATTCTTCTATAAATATATTTAATGCATTATCAATTATTTTATTTAACGTTCCCTTCCATCCTGCATGAATATTACCAATTACTTTTTTTGTTTTATCATATAATAATATACTTTGACAATCTGCTGTTTTAATAACCAATGCAACATTATCCAAAGTTGTAACTAAACCATCAGCGTCATATTTGATATCAATATTTTCTTTTGTAAAATTAATTACTTTATTACTATGTATTTGATTAACTTTTAATATTTTAATATTTTTAGAAATATTAAAATAATCATGTATATTATCATTTAAATAACTAAATGGTTTATAACTAAAAAAATGAATAATGTTATCTATATTTAAACTATCAAATGTTATAGTATTAAGATTAACATTATTCATTTAAATCACCTCATTGGTAACCCGTACGGGGTTCGAACCCGTGAATGCTGCGCTGAGAACGCAGTGTGTTAAGCCACTTCACCAACGGGCTAAAATGACTAAATTAAGTCTATCATAAATAACCTATTTAATCAAACATTTTATTAATTGCACTTCTATATATTTCTTTAGTAACTTTAAAATCTTTATCTATAAAATTACAAACTTTATTAATACAAACTCCACTATTCACTTCTATTAAATATAACTTGTTATTACTTTTAATAATATCAACACTTACAAATCTTGCATTTATTTTTTTTACTATATCTAACGCTAAATCAGATAATAATTTTTTTAAATCAACATCTATAACCATTTTGGCTGTTGCACCATTACTTAAATTAAATCTCCAATCATATTCATAAATTTCTTCTTTATTTAAAATAATATCATATTCTTTTTCTGTTAATTTATTTTGAAAATAGTAAGGATTTAAATTATTTAATAATTCTCTTAACGTACTCTTTCCATTACCAGTTACTACTGGTTTTATTTTTTCAAAAATAAGTTTTACTTCGTTATCCAATACTATTATTCTGTATTCCGAGTCAATATTATAAAAAGGACAAATACTTATAGAAAAATTTGATTTAAATAATTCATTAGATTTTTCAATTAATTCTTTTCTATCTTTTATATGAAATACGCCAATACCCTCAGAACCATTATTGGGTTTTATAACCACATCTTTATTATATTCTTCAAAATAATTATTCATTAATTCTAAAGTATTACTTCCTAATTTACTGTTAGGATTAAATAATACGTTGTGATTAATTATTGGTAAATTAAGTAACTTACATAACTCATATAACGCAAATTTATCATCAATAACACTTCCTATAGCATGTTCATTTAACGGAAAACGATAACCAGATATACATTTTGTTACATTATTTTTAGTAAGTGCTATTATCCAATCTTTAGATATTAAATTATATTTTATATTTTCTTCATGACATATTTCCTCAATAATCTTTTTAAATTTCATAGTATCCCTCTTTTTTTATTTTAGCACAAAACATAATAACTGAATATATTATAAATGTAAGGAGTGTTTATGTGAAAAGAAATATTTTATATATTTTAGTTGGAATAATATCAATTACTATAATTGGATTAGTAATTGGCATTTTTATGAAAGATGATACATCTGATAAGTTAAAAACAATAAAAGTTGCTGAAGTAACACATAGTATTTTCTATACACCTTTTTATGTTGCAATTGAAAATGGATACTTTGAAGAAGAAGGAATTAAAATAGATTTAATGCTTGTAAGTGGTAGTGATAATGTTGCTGCATCAGTTCTATCTGGAGATACTGAAGTTGGTTTGGCTGGACCAGAATCAGCAATTTATGTATATTTAGGTAAAGAAAAAAATTATTTACAAGTTTTTTCAGGACTAACAAAAAGAGATGGACAATTTATATTATCAAGAACTAATAAAAATTTTGACTGGGAAAATCTTTATGGTAAAGAAATTCTAGTTGGAAGAAGTTCTGGTATGCCTGCATTAAGTTTTTTAAGAGCTTTAGAAAATAAAGGAATAGATAAAAATAAAGTTAATATTAACTACTCTATTGAGTTTGCTGAATTATCTGGTTCGTTTATTGGAGGCGAAGGAGACTATGTTAATTTATTTGAACCTCTAGCTTCTAAATTAGAAGACAATAAAAATGGTTATGTAGTTGAAAGTGTTGGACAAGTTTCCGGAGAGTTTCCATATACAGCATTTTATGCTAGAAAAAATTATATTAAAGATAATAAAGATTTATTAGTTAAATTTACTAATGCTATCAAAAAAGGTATGGATTATACTTTAAATAATGACAGTAATGTTATTGCAAAAGTAATATCTAAACAATTTGTTGATACAAAAATAGATGATTTATCGACTATGATTGATAGATATCAAAAATCAGATGCATGGTTAAATACGCCTTATGTTGAAGAAGAATTTTACAATACTTTAGTTGATTTATTAAAGAAAAATAATCTTATTGATGGGACTGTTTACTATAAAGATTTGGTAAATAATCTTTATGAATAATTTAATTGAAATTAAAAATTTAACTAAAAATTATCATACTAATGAAGGGGAAATCAAAGCCTTAAAGGATATCAATCTAACTATTAATGAAGGAGATATAATATCTTTAGTAGGACCATCTGGTTGTGGTAAATCTACTCTTTTATCCTTAATAGCTGAATTAGATAAAGATATATTTTGTGGTAGTATTATAAAAAAAGAAAATTTAAAAATTGCTTATATGCTTCAAAGTGACGCATTACTACCATGGTTAACAATTTATGAAAATGCTATTTTAGGACTAAAAATAAATAATAAATTAACTAAAGAATATTTAGACTATGTTGAATATTTATTAGAATTTTATAATTTAAAGGATTTTAAAGATAAATATCCTAAAAGTTTATCTGGTGGTATGAAACAACGAGTTGCACTTATTAGAACTCTAGCTTTAAAACCTGATTTACTATTATTAGATGAACCCTTTAGTGCACTAGACCAACAATCAAGATTGCTTATTAGTGATGATGTTTATAAAATTGTAAAAAAAGAAAACAAAACTGTTCTCTTAGTAACACATAGTATTGAAGAAGCGATTACTTTTTCTAATAAAGTTATTGTTTTATCAAAAAGACCTGCCATAATAAAAAAAATTATTGAGATAGATATTAAAAATAATGAATCTATTTACGAAAGACGAAAAGATATAAACTATCATAAATTTTTTGATATTATTTGGAAGGATTTAGATTTAAATGAGTCTTGAGCAAAAACAATATTTAAAAAAAGTAAGACACGAAAAAATAAGAATAACATTATTTCAAATTATAATTGTTATATTATTCTTATTAATGTGGGAATTTTTAGTTAATCTTGGCGTGGTAAGTGCATTTATCTACTCAAGTCCTTCAAAAATCATAAATACTATAATAGAACTTATATCTAATAACAATTTTTTTATTCATATTTATACTACATTAAAAGAAGTCGTTATTTCTTTTATTCTTGGAATATCTCTTGGATTTATTATTGCAATTATATTATATGAATTTAAAATACTAGCTAAAATTGTTGATCCTTTTTTAACCATGTTAAATTCATTACCAAAAGTTGCTTTAGGACCACTTATTATTATAATTTTTGGAGCGAATACTAAAAGTATTATTATTATGGCTTTGTTAATTAATTTGATTGTAAGTGTTATTACTATCTATAATGGCTTTCAAAATACCGATGAATATCGTATAAAATTATTTCATACTATGAAAGCAAATAAATTTCAAACATTAATTTATTTAGTAATACCTAGTAGTTATCAAACAATAATTGCGTCATTTAAATTATGCATTGCACAAACTTTAATTGGTGTAATTATGGGAGAATTTTTAGTTAGTAAACAAGGTATAGGATATTTAATTGTATATGGTAAACAAGTCTTTAATCTTAACTTAGTTATGACTGGTATTATTCTTCTTGCCATAATATCTTATGTTTTATATAAATTAATTACTATTTTAGAAAAAAAATTATTAAAACACATATAAAAAGCACTTTAAAAGTGCTTTTTTATTATTTCCATACTGCTTCAAAATACATTCCATGGTTAACTATAATTTCATCACCTGGATAATAGTATTTATTATCTGATGTATTATACCATCCCACAAATTTTTTATTCTCAACATTTATAGGTTCTTTCAATTTATAATATGAGTCTTCTTCTAAAACAACTCCATTATTTAAATTTTTTAAATCATCACTTGTAGTTACCATCCAAAGATTTTTATTGTTATTTGATTTTGGTGGTTCCTCAATTAGTTGATTTAATACTTTATCAAACATCAGAATATCTAATTCATTTTTGTTATATAGAATTTTTGCTTCTTCCATTCTAAATCCAATAAATAAATGTTTAGGGAACATATGACCCCAATCTTTATAATAAAAGAAATCTTTTGTTTTTAAATATTCTTCTCTATCGGAAGCCCATGTTAGATTTTCATTAAACTTAAACATATTCGAAATTATTAATAATGCATCTGTTGTTAAAATATTATTGGAAATTATATTGTGATATCTTGTTGAAGCGACATGATAGTAATTAACTTCATTTGTTTTCTTTTCTATTTTTATTACTTTTACTATTTCAACTTTATTATCTTTAACTTTTACAACATTACTTCCAACATGAAATTCTTCCTCATTTAAAACAGATACATATTTATTTAAATCTTTACTAAAAATTCCATGAGTTCCAACGGTTTCTAGAATAGTACCATCTGAGAAAGTTATTCTTTGATAATCACTAGTAGTTCCTTTTTTTTCAATCCATATCGGATATTCATAAACTAATTCACCTGTATCATGACTCATTACCATTAATAAATCATTATATTCTATATCTTCTATATTTTTATATTCTCCATTTGCTAACAACACTTTAGTTCCTTCTACTAAACAAACAAAACTATATGATGCAGTTCCAATTAATGTCAAATCATCTGTAACCGGAACAATTGTAGAAAAACTTCCAGATATAATTCCATTTCCATCCTGTTCACCAGATCCTGATGCACTGTAATTATAGCCTTTGTTTATTGTTAACAAATTTTCTTCGTTTGTGCTATCTCCCATATAAACTTTTAAATCACTTGGCATATTGTAACTAGTTGATGGCGTTGTTAAATCAGCAGAATAAATATTGTTAATATAGGCTTTAGTTGGTGCGGTTGAAGCAAGTGAAATATTTGAAAATGATGTAACTACCGAAAATTCCCATTTTAAGTTAATACTTGCGGATTTTACACAGTAACTATTATTTTCATTGCTACAGTAATCGGCGCCTGTATTTTGTAAATCTTGGCCATAAACTTTAACGTAATAATTATGCTTATTAGTAACCATATTTTCATAATGTTCACTTAAAAATGTTTTATCCATTGTAATACTAAGACTTTCAACACTAGATCCCGTTTCATATTGAGCTACCAATTGATTTGAATTTGTTTCATCGTATAAATTTACGTAATAATTAATTACATCTGTCCCACCTGTATCAGTTCTATCCCAAGATACATCTAGTAATAAATTACTATCTGTTTGATTATATGTATTAATACTAAACTGAACATTTTCTATTACTGGTGGCATTGTATCTTCTTCTGCATCATCCGTAATATCAACGTATGCAGTTAAATCACCCACTACAATGTTTAAATCACTTGAATCCAACACTATTGGAATTGATGCTGTTTCTTCTAAGAAAATACTTTCTTCCAAAGCTTTTATACAAACCTCATAATTTTGATCGCTAATATTTGAATCTAAGTCACTGGCAGCATCTATAGTAAAATAACTCAAATCATTCCCTAAATTATCAACTAAAGCAAAATTTTTATTACTTGATGACAAATTAAATGTTCTTTGATATGTAAAACTATTAATAACTCTTACTTTAAAGCAATCAAAATCTTTACCATTTCTTAAATCTACACTTTCACTTTCTAATGATGCAGTTATAGTACCTGAGTTGTCAATTTGAGTTGATACCGATCCACTACCATTTACTTTAATGTTAATATTTGATCCTTGAGCACCAACATGAATAGAAAGTACGATTGCAACACATCTTGTTTCGCCAACTTTTATAATTTGCCCAACTTCTAAATCACTATTTTTGTTATTAACATCATAATTGTATGATACGGTTGCACCACCGGCCGATTCATTAGATACTTTTACTTCTGGATTTAAAGCTAAACCGGTAAATGTATAGTCAAATACACTATCATTTTTTATATATACTAAATAAGTTGATTCATATGTTTTATCTGTATTTGATAAAGTAAAATCGTAATCCAAAGATATTTGATGTGTATTCTCATCATAAATTACACTACCAAATTTTGATAGCGTATCTGTTGCACTTGAATCCAATAATATACTATCTATATGTACATTCCCTACTTTACTAACGTTAGCTAACCCTTTTATTCCTAAATCTTTAGTTAAAAGGGCATAACCTACTGTTAAAAATAAAAATAAAGAAAAAGTACATAAACTAATTATTAGTTCTTTATTTTTCTTCATTTTTCATCTACTCATCTTTCATTATAATATAACGCCAAGCTAATTTATCATTAATCAAAACAAACATGGCTAAATTTTCTTTCTCTATAAATAATATAGGTAATCTTACTTCACTATGAGCATCTAACAATTCTGAAAAATCATTAACATCAATGACATCAAAATTCTTTAAATGTGGTTCATTGTTAGCATTGACAATAATACTGTTATAAGTTTTTAAGATGCTTTTTATTCTCTTTCTAAACTTACTTTGTTTTTCTTTGTTTTTAACAAACAGTAATGTTAATATTATTGTTACTGCTATACCATTGATAAAACAAATAAACCCAATTACTTTATATACTATATAAATAATTTCATCGCTATATATTAATTCAGTTTTTAAAGTACCTTCATCATTATTATTAATAATTTCAATTGGCACTTCAATTGTAGCCTTTGTAAGTGGAATTTTTAATGTTGAAATAGATACTCTTTTTAAATCATGTTCAACTAATTCATTAGTAAGTAAATTTTCTACACATAATATGATTTTTAAATTACCATCTAAAGATAAATTAAATTGTTTTTTAAATTCTAATAATATATCATTGTAATATTGATAATCAACTTTAACATTTTCTTCAAAAACAATTTCTTTTACATCATTGAAGTTTATTATATGTTCTTCACTTAATAAATAATCTTTTTGCCAATAGTTGCCATTATTATTTAATT
>JAZSOX010000018.1:0-22810 GCA_045537175.1 Bacilli bacterium | reverse complement strand
AATTAAATAATATTTTAAAATGGCAAAAAAATGCAAATTTTGTTTAAAACACGTCTATTTTATGTTATAATTATATATAGGTATAGGTGTACTTAAATTACCTTTAAATTAAATAATCAGCAAAAGAAAGGCGAATTATGAAAATCAACTCGTTAAAATTAGTTAATTTTAGGAATTATGAAAAAATTGAATTAAACTTTAATAATTCATTAAATATTATCTATGGAAATAATGGAGTTGGTAAGACAAATTTAGTTGAGGCTATATACGCTTTATCTTTAACAAAATCATTTAGAACATCAAATGATAAAAATTTAATAAAAAAAGATGAGTTAAGTACAAAAATAGAAGGAGTAGTAGAAACTAATACCACTAATAATTATCAAGTTATTCTAAATAGAGAAGGCAAAAAAGTAAAAATAGATGGAGATATAATATCAAAAATTAGTGATTATATTTCTAACATAAATATAATTTTGTTACAACCAGAAGAGCAAACGATTTTTACATCATCCCCAGCATCTAGAAGAAAATTATTAAATATAGAAATTAGTCAGTTAAAAAAAGATTATATAATTTATTTAAATAATTATAATAAAGTTTTAAAACAAAGAAATTTTTATTTAAGAGAGTTATATATTAATGGGAATGCTAGTAGAGATTATTTAAATATTTTAACTAAGAAGTTAATTGAATATGGTAAAAAAATATATGATATTAGATTTGAGTTTATTGAAAAAATTAATGGATATATAAATGATTGTTATCATAATATATTTGAATCTGGTGAATTAAAAATAAAATATGTGTCTGACTATAATAAAAAGAATGAAGAAGAGTTATTTAATATTTATGTTAAAAATTATAATAAAGAAATAATTTTAGGTAAAACTTCTTTAGGAATTCATCATGATGATTTAATATTTTTGTTGGATAATCAAAATATTGCTGAATGGGGAAGTAATGGCCAAAGAAAAAATGCCATATTTGCCTTTAAATTAGCAGAAATTGAGGTTTTTAATAAAGAAAAAGGGAATTATCCTATTTTAATATTAGATGACCTATTTAGTGCACTTGATAACAATAAAATAAAAAATATTGTTAGGTTATTAAATAACAATATTCAAACATTTATAACTACTACAGAATTAGAAAGAATAGATGAAACACTTTTAAGTAACGCAAAATTATTTAATGTTACTTATGGTAATATTATGGAGGTATGAAATGGCAGAAAATAATTTACATTATAGTGATAATGACATTCAAGTATTAGAAGGATTAGAAGCTGTTAGAAAAAGACCTGGTATGTATATTGGTACTACTGATGTTAAAGGTTTACATCATTTGGTTTGGGAAATTGTTGATAACTCAATAGATGAAGCTTTAGCTGGGTTTTGTAAAAATATTGAAGTTATAATTAATAAAGATAATTCTATTACAGTAAAAGATGATGGTCGTGGTATTCCGGTTGGAATTCATCCAAAAACAGGAATTTCAACAGTAGAAACAGTTTATACAGTATTACACGCTGGTGGAAAATTTGGTGGAGGCGGATACAAAGTTAGTGGAGGTCTTCATGGTGTTGGAGCATCAGTTGTTAATGCATTATCAAAATGGGTTACAGTAACTGTATATAAAGATGGAAAAATTTATGAAACAAAATTTGAAAATGGTGGGAAAACAGTTCAAAGATTAGAAATAATTGGTGAATGTGAATTAAATAGAACTGGTACACATGTTACTTTTAAACCAGATCCTGAAATATTTGATACAGATATTTATGATTATGAAACTTTAAGAGTTAGAATAAGAGAATTAGCTTTCTTAAACAGAGGTTTGTGTCTTACTATCAGAGATGACAGAGATGAAGAAGATACTACTGGAGAAAAATTTCTTTATGAGGGCGGAATTAGTGAGTATGTTAAATATTTAAATCAAAATAAAACTCCAATTCATAATGAAATTATCCATTTAGATGGTGAAGAAGATGGAATTATATTTGAAGTTGCAATGCAATATAATTCAGGTTATAACGATAGTATTTATTCTTTTGTTAATAATATTAATACTCACGATGGTGGTACTCATGAAGAAGGAGTTAGAAGAGCGCTAACAAGAGTTATTAACAATTATGCAAGAAAAACTAATATGTTAAAAGAAAAAGATGATTCTTTAACTGGTGATGATGTTAAAGAAGGATTAACAATGATTGTTTCTTGTAAACACCCAAATCCTCAATTTGAAGGACAAACAAAGGGGAGACTTGGAAATTCAGAAGTTAGAAAATTAGCGGATAATGTATTCTCTCAAGGTTTTGATAGATTTTTAATGGAAAATCCTGAAGAAGCTAAAATTATTGTTGAAAAAACTATGACTGCAGCAAGAGCTAGAGTTGCTGCAAAAAAAGCAAGAGAGCTTACAAGAAGAAAAAGTGATTTAGATGTTGTTAATTTTGGTGGAAAACTAGAAGATTGTAAAGATAAAGATCCTTCAGTATGTGAAGTATTTATAGTCGAAGGTGATAGTGCCGGTGGATCTGCTATTAAAGGTAGAGATTCAATGACACAAGCCATTTTACCAATAAGAGGAAAAATACTTAATGTTGAAAAAGCAAGACTTGATAGAGCATTATCTAATGAAGAAATAAGAACTATTATTACAGCATTTGGTACTGGTATAGGTCAAGAATTTGATTTAAGTAAACTTAGATATCATAAAATAATAATCATGACCGATGCCGATGTTGATGGAGCACATATTAGAGTATTATTATTAACATTATTTTATAGATTCTTTAAACCTATTGTTGAAGCGGGTCATGTATATGCTGCACAACCACCTCTTTTCTGTATAAAACATGGTAAAACAATTAAATATGTTTTAGATGAAAAAGAAAGAGATGAATATATAGCATCATTAAATCCTAATACTAAATATGACATTTCTCGTATGAAAGGTTTAGGTGAAATGGACCCAGAAGAATTAAATGAAACAACAATGGATATAAATAAACGAGTACTTCGAAAAATAACTGTTGAAGATGCAATAGAAGCAGATGCTGCATTCTCAAAACTTATGGGTGAAGAAGTTGAACCTAGAAGACAATTTATTGAGGAAAATGCAAAATTTGTTGAAAATTTAGACGTTTAGAAGGGAGTAAAGACATGGATAAAGATAAATTAACAGTAAATAATATTGTAGATGAAATTGAAAAATCCTTTTTAGATTATTCTATGAGCGTAATTGTTGCTCGTGCATTACCAGACTTAAGAGATGGTTTAAAACCTGTTCATAGAAGGATTTTATGGTCTATGTATGAATCAGGTTATACTCCAGATAAACCGCATAAGAAATCTGCTCGTATAGTAGGGGATGTAATGGGTAAATATCATCCACACGGAGATTCAAGTATATATGAAGCAATGGTTCGTATGGCTCAAGATTTTAGTTATAGAAATGTTTTAGTAGATGGACATGGAAACTTTGGTAATATAGCAGGTGCAGGAGCCGCAGCTATGCGTTATACAGAATCTAGGCTTGCTAAAATTTCATTGGAATTATTGAGAGATATTAATAAAGATACAGTAAATTTTATTCCAAACTTTGATGAATCTGAAAAAGAACCAGAAATATTACCTTCGAGATTTCCAAATATTCTTGTAAATGGGACAATGGGAATTGCTGTAGGTATGGCTACGAATATTCCTCCACATAATTTAGGTGAAGTAATAGATGGATGTGTTGCATATATAGATAATCCAGACATAGATGTAGATGGATTAATGCAATATATTAAAGGTCCAGATTTTCCAACTGGTGGTTTAATTTTAGGAAATAGTGGTATAAAAAAGGCATACGAAACTGGTCGTGGAAGCATTACTATTAGAAGTAAAGCTACTATTGAAGAAAAAGATGGAAAACATTATATTATTGTTGATGAAGTTCCATATGGGGTAAATGTTTCAGATTTAAAAAATAAAGTTGCTGAACTTGTACATAATAAAGTAATTGAAGGAATTGCAGATTATCATACAGATTTAAAGAATGGTATTAAAATTACTATTACTTTAAAGAAAGATGCTAATCCACAGGTTGTTCTTAATAATTTATATAAACATACTCAATTCCAAGTAAATTATGGAATCATATTCTTAATGATTGACAATAAAGTACCTCGAACTTTAGGACTAAAAGATATTATTTCTAAATACATTAATTATCAAGAAGAAGTAATTATAAGACGTACTAGATTTGAGTTAGATAAAGCGGAAAAAAGAGTTCATATCTTAGAAGGTTATAAGATTGCTTTAGATAATATTGATGAAGTTATTAAAATTATTAAAGAATCAGAAACAGATTTATTAGCTAAAGAAAGATTAATATCTAAGTTTGGATTTAGCGAAATTCAAGCAGATAGCATTTTAGAATTAAAATTACGTAGATTAACTGGTCTAGAACGTAATAAAATTGAAGAAGAATTACAAGAATTATTAGCAAAAATTCAGGATTATAGAGCAATACTTGCTTCTAGAGATAGAATTTTAGAAATAATTAAAAATGAATTATTAGAAATTAAAGATAAATATGGTGATGATCGTCGTACTAAAATTGATATGACTGCGGTTGAATATATTGAAGATGAATCTTTAATACCAGAAGAAGATGTTATGGTTGTATTAACAAATAAAGGTTATATTAAGAGAACAACTAATGATACATTTAAGGTTCAAAATCGTGGTGGAGTTGGTGTTAAAGGATTAACAACAAATGATGAAGATTATGTTGAACATTTAATTAACTTATCAACACATGATTATATAATGTTCTTTACAAATAAAGGAAAAGTATATCGAATAAAAGGCTATGAAATACCTGAATTTAGTCGTCAATCTAAGGGAATACCAGTAATTAATTTACTTCAAATCGAAAAAGACGAAAAAATTAATTCTGTTGTTAAAATTAATAAAGATGATGACTATAAATATTTATTATTTGCAACTAAAAAAGGTGTTGTTAAAAAGACTTTATTAACAGAATTTGAAAACATTAGAACATCTGGTAAATTATGTATTAATTTAAACGAAAATGATGAATTATTAGATGTTAAAAAGACTAATGGAGATAATATCATATTACTTGGTAGTGATAATGGTAGAATGGTTAAATTTGATGAAAATGAAATAAGAGCCATGGGAAGAACCGCTACAGGAGTTAAAGGTATTAACTTAGAAGGTGGCAACTGTATTTGTTGCGAAGTAGTTAACGATGATTCTACAATACTTTTAGTAACAGAAAAAGGTTACGGAAAACGAACAGAAGTTCGCGAATTTAGACAAACAAAACGTGGAAGCAAAGGTGTTTTAGCTCTTAATATTACTGAAAAGAATGGAACTTTAGTATCTGCTAAGCTAGTAGAAAATGATAAGGATGTAATAATCATGAGTAACGCTGGTATTACAATAAAACTGCCAGTTGATCAAATTTCCTTACTAGGAAGAGTTACACAAGGACTAAGATTAATTTCTTTAAGAGATAATCAAACAGTTGCAACAATTAGTATTGTTGATAAAATTGAAGTAGATTCAGAAGAAACAAGTTCTGAAGAATAATAAATAAAAAAATATTTCCTGGGAAATATTTTTTTATTGTAGTAATTTATTAACTTATTAAAATTCTTAATGTTTTTATACAAAACACAAGAAAATTATTTCCCGGGAAATAATTTTTGAATGTTGAAAGTTTCACGTGAAACATTTTTAATGTTGAAAACTTGTGATTTTTTAACATTTGTATTAAAAAATAATGGTATAACCAAAAAAATATAAATATAATTTAAAAAATTGTTAATAAATAACTTAGTTATTTTGAATATATACTTAAGTGTTTATATTAATTGTTAAATATAATAACTAAATATTAAAGATAAATTAGATGTTTATGAAAATTTTGCTATATCTTGTGCTATATCTTATTTCTATAAAAACAATAAATTGTTTATTTTTCTTAAATAGATAAATTATTTTTATTGTAATAAAATACAATAAATTAAATGCAAGCGTTAAAAATAAAAGCGATTAATTTAAAAAAATATTTCCCAGGAAATAAAAATGTTGAAAAATCAGGTGTTTCACGTGAAACTAATTCAAAATCATGAAAATGGACTGATTTTAATGTTAAAAATAAAAAAATGAATAATTATTTCCCGGGAAATATATAAATGAATTGAATTATAAAAACAAATATGCTATTATTTTTATGCACAACAAATATATCGTAAACTGGTCAGAGTTGGAAGACAGCAGCCACATCGGTCACTATTTGTGTGTGCTTTTTTTATGAGGTTATATTATGACAGAAAAAATTATTGAAACAATGTATAAAGAAGCTTTAAAAGCATATAAAAAGGGTGAAATACCTGTGGGAGCATTAATAATCAAAAATAACAAAATTATTGCCAAATCCCATAATAATAGGCAAAAAAAACATAATTTATTAGGCCATGCTGAAATTAATTGTATTTTAAAGGCTGAAAAAAGTATAAAAGATTGGCGATTAGATGAATGTGAAATGTATGTAACATTAAGTCCATGTTCAATGTGCGAAGTTATTATTGAAGAATCAAGATTAAAAAAGGTCCATTTTTTGGTAAAACAGCCTAATTATAATGATAAAAACCCTAAAATAGTTCAAATTAGTGATCAAAATAATCAAAAAATAGAATATGAAAAACTTTTAAAAAAATTTTTTGAACGATTAAGAAAATAAATATAAAAAATGCGATTAATCGTGATATAATATTAATTGAAAGGAATCTCATCATGAATTATAAAGTACTTTATAGAAAATATAGACCAACTAACTTTGAAAATATAATTGGTCAAGATTATATTGTAAAAACACTAAAAAATTCAATAATTAACAACAATATTTCTCATGCGTACATTTTTTCGGGTCCTAGAGGTACAGGAAAAACTAGTACTGCAAAGGTTTTTTCAAAGGCCATTAATTGCGTAGAACATATTGATGGTTCTCCGTGTGAAAAGTGTGAATTTTGCCTTAATTTTGTTGAAAATCCAGATATTATTGAGATAGATGCTGCTTCAAACAATGGTGTTGATGAAATAAGAGGATTAATTGATAACATTAAATTAACACCCACAAATGGTAAATATAAGGTTTATATAATCGATGAAGTTCATATGTTAACAACTAGTGCTTTTAATGCTTTATTATTAACATTAGAAGAACCGCCAGCACATGCAATTTTTATTTTAGCTACGACAAATATAGAAAATGTTCCAATTACTATCTTATCTAGATGTCAAAGATTTGATTTTCAAAAAATAACTATAGAAAATTTAGTAAATGGATTAAAAAAAGTTTGTGAAAAGGAAAATATTTCTATAGATGAAGAAGCTTTAACTGAAATAGCTTATTTATCTGAAGGTGGAATGCGTGATGCTTTAAGTTTATTGGATCAGTTGTCAAAAAATGGCCAAACTATTACATTAGATTTAGTAGAAAAACAAATAAAAACAATTTCGCAAAAAGGAATAAATGAACTAATAGAAACGATTGAAAAAAATGATGTAGAAAACTGTTTAAGACTTATTAACGAATATAGAATTAGAGCAATAGATTATAAGACTTTAATTAAAAAAGTAATTGATATTTGTAGTTTTAGAGCAAAAAATATTAAGAAAACAGGTCGTATTGTAAGGCTTGATTTCAAAGATTATCAAGAGTTAGTTATAAATTTGTCTGATTGTTTAACTAAAATTAACATTAATGTTGAACCATATACAATCATCGAAATGATATTATTAGAATTTTTCGATGTTGAAAACAATAATAACGAATCAATAACGATGACAAATGAAGAAAATAGCAAAAAAGCAAAAACAAATGTTCAACAAACAAAAGTTTCTGAAAATGAAATTGATAATGATTTTATAAATACTAGAATAAATAATACATTTGTAAACGCTCAAAAAGTGTTCTTAGAAGAAGCTAAAAATGTTATAGATGTTTGTAGTAATTCAGTATCAATAGAGGGAAAAATTAAATCAATACTGATAGATAGCAAGGTTGTAGCGGCATCTGATGAATACGTTATTCTTACTTGTATTAGTAATCACGCTGCAGATAATGCAAATAAATTATTAAATGAAATTGAAAAAAATATTAAGGCTAATTTAAATAAAAGATATAAGTTAGTATTTATATCTGAAGAAAGATGGCAAAAAGAAAAATCTGATTATATTTTAAATATTAAATCCAATAAAAAGTATGAATATATTGAGGAAGAAGTAACTGAAGAAAGTACTGAACCCACTATAAATGACATATTTGATATGTCGAAAGTAGAAATTATTTAAGGAGGTGAAAAAAATGAATATGCAAAATTTAATGGCTCAAGCTCAAAGAATGCAAAGAGAAATAACTGCTAAAAAAGAAGAACTTGAAAAAATGGAATTTGTCGGTAAATCTGAATGGATAGAGATGACATTTAATGGTGCTAGACAAATATTAAATGTTAAAATTATAAAAGAAGGCGATATTGAAGATGAAGATAAGGAAATATTAGAAGATATGATTCAAATCGCTACTAAAGATGCTTTTATTCAAATAAATAATGCAATGAATGACAAATTAGGACAATATGCTGGTGCATTAGATGGGTTAATGTAATATGATATATCCTGAGTTATTGCAAAAATTAATAAATTTTTACAAGAAGTTACCTGGTATAGGAGATAAATCAGCAGAGCGTATGGCTTTAGCAACATTAGAACTTAAAAAAAATGATGTTGAAGACTTTTCTGAAGCATTAGTTGATTCTAAAAATAACTTAAAAAATTGTAAAATTTGTGGACATATAACTGAAAATGAAATATGTCATATATGTAGTAATACAAATAGAAATCAAAATTTAATATGTGTAATTGAAGATTATAAAAGTGTTTTTTCTTTTGAAAAAGTGGGAAATTATCAAGGTGTATATCACGTTTTAAATGGACTTATTTCTCCTATGGATGGTACAGGTCCTGAAGACATCAATATTTCTTCTTTAGTAAAAAGAGTTGAATCACTTGAAAATCCAGAACTTATATTAGCTTTAAAATCTTCAATTGAAGGAGAAACAACAACTCTGTACATAAAAAAAATATTTGAAGAAAAAAGTGTTACTATTTCTCGATTATCGTATGGTATACCGATTGGAGCCGAAATTGATTATTTAGACATAATAACATTAGATAAAGCATTAGAAGATAGAAAGAAAATATCAGAATAAATTAAACTAAAAAAAATATAATTTATTGGGTGATATTTATGAAAAGTAAGCTAGGTACAATATTAAAAAGACTAGTATTTGCATTTGGGATTATTTATGGTGTAAATGTAATGCTAAAAAATGTTGGCATATATATTCCAATAAACATTATTACAATTGGAATAACTTCTTTTTTAGGTGTACCTGGTTTATTATCATTATTTGCAATCTTCTATATAATTAATTAGGAGGTTTATTATAAATAGTAGTGAGTTAGAAAAATTAATACAGTATTATAAAGAAGGTAAATTATCGCACGCTTATTTAATCTCTACTAATAATACTAAGAAATGTATGGAAGTTCTTTTAAAAGTCATAAAGAACATTTTTTGTAATGAAGAATATTTGGAAGAATGTAAAAAGTGTTCTTTATGCCATTTAATAGATATTAATAGTTTACCAAGTTTAAAAATTATTGAACCGGATGGGAATTATATAAAAAAAGATCAAATATTAGAACTAAAAAATTTGTTTTCTAAAGATTCACAATATACAAAAGAAAGTATATATATAATAAAAAATTGTGAAAAAATGAACAAAGAATCTGCCAATACAATGCTTAAATTCTTAGAGGAACCAGATGGTAATGTTATTGGATTTTTTATAACAAACCATCAAGATAATGTTATGTCAACAATTCAAAGTAGATGTCAGCATATAGATATTATTTTTGATAATGATATTTATGAAGATTTTAATATCGATGAAGATAAATACAATGAATTAAAAAGTATAATAGATGAATATTTATATAAAATTGAAGTTGATAGAAAAGAACTTATTTTATATAATAAGACATATTTATCTGGACTTTTAAAAGATGATATAAAATTATTTTTTCAAATTTTGTTATCAATATATAAAAGTGAGTTAAATAGAAGATTTGGGATAGAACAAAAGATATCTAATTATGAATTTCTAAATAAATATAGAACAAACAATATAATGAAAAAAGTTACTCTGTTAATAGAGTTACTTAAAGAAATAAATTACAACGTAAATGTTGATTTATTACTTGATAGGTTTGTTATAGAAATGGATGGTATTAATAATGAAGCTTTATAGTGTTATTTTTAAGAGTCACGGCAAAGGATATTATTTTAATGGAGAAGATAATCTTAATGTAAAGGATTATGTTATTGTTGAAACTGAAAAAGGATTACAATATGGACAAATAAATAGTATATTAACTGAACCTGCAGATACTGAAAAATATAAAAATATAATTAGAATAGCAGATAAAGATGATGAAAATAATTATCATAGCCTTTTAAAAGAAAGTTCTAAGGCATTAGAAAAGTGTAGAGAATTAGTTAGAAAACTAGATTTAAATATGAATGTTATTAATGCAGATTTTACATTTGATAAAACCCAGTTAATATTTAGTTTTGTATCCGATGAAAGAGTTGACTTTAGAGAATTAGCAAAAAAATTAGCTTCAATATATCATACTAGAATAGAACTTCGCCAAATTGGTGCTCGTGATAAAGCTAAAGAAGTTGGTGGAGTTGGTGTGTGTGGACAAAACATATGTTGTGCTAGGTTCTTAGATCACATTGATGCTATATCTATGAATATGGCTAAAAACCAAAACTTAGCATTAAATCCTTCTAAGATTAATGGTTTATGTGGTAGATTATTATGTTGCTTACAATATGAAGACGAAACTTATCAAGAATGTGGTAAAGGTATGCCAAATGTTGGTAGTACTTATAAAACTCAAAATGGTGAAGGAAAAGTAATAAGTGTTGATGTTTTAAATAGAAAATGTAAAGTTTTAGTGGGAAGCAATAAAGAAGAAATAGATTTTGGTGAGGCAAATGCAGATAGTACTAAATGATTTATTTGACTATCCTAATTTAAAAATATATCAATATGTTGAAGGTTTTAAATTTTCATTAGATTCCATTCTTTTAGCAGAATATGTAAAAATTACAAGTAAAACTAAGAGTATATTAGATTTATGTAGTGGAAATGCCGCAGTGCCTATGATTTTATCTACAAGAACAAAGGCTTCTATTGATGCTTTTGAACTTCAAAAAAGCATATTTGAATTAGCAAAAAAGTCTATTAATTATAATAACTTAGAAAATCAAATAACACTATATAATAGCGATATAAAAGAAATAGATAATTATAAAAAAGGTAAAAAATATGATATAATTACATGTAATCCACCTTATTTTAAAGTGGAAGATAATGAACATATAAATGATACTGAAGTATTAGCTATTGCAAGACATGAATTAAAAATTAGTTTAGAAGATATTTTTATGATTGCATCAAATCATTTAGATGATAAAGGTGAATTTTATTTAGTTCATCGTGTATCACGATTAGATGAAATTATAATTTTAGGTAATAAATATAATTTAAATGTTAAGAATGTGGAATTAATTAAAACAAAAGAGAGTGGTAAACCATATATTGTATTGGTAAGATGCATAAAGAATTCTAAATTAGGAATAAAGATCAATTCTGAAAAGAATATAGGTAACTTAAAAACATATCAAAATATGTTCAAGGAGGAATTATGAAATTAATTGTTGGACTTGGAAATCCTGGTAGAGAATATAAAAATACTCGTCATAATATAGGTTTTATGGTATTAGATAATTATTTAGGAAAAGTTGATTGGAAAACAAAAATGGAAAGTTATTTTTACTCAACTGAAATAAATGGAGAACAAATAATATTCATTAAACCATTAACTTATATGAATTTATCTGGTTTAGCAGTTAGTAAAATAGTAAATTTCTATAAGATTGATATTAAAAATATATTAATTATTCAGGATGATTTAGATATGGATACAAGTATGTATAAAGTAAAAAGAAATAGTTCATCTGGAGGACACAACGGAATTAAATCTATTATCTCGGAATTACATACTGAAGAATTTGCTAGACTTAAAGTTGGTATTAGTAAAAGTGCTCAAATACCTGTAGATAAATATGTATTAGCAAAGTTTAGTTCAGAAGAACTTGAAAAAATAAATTCTAATATGAATAATTATTGTGATGTAGTAGATACATTTATTAAATATGGTATAGAAGAAACAATGGCTAAGCATAATAAAAATTAAGGTGTATTATGAATTTTAGTAAGTATTTTAACTATGAAAATGGAAGTATTACATATGGGTTAACAAATGAGTTAATCGCTTTTTTCGTTGTAGAATTATTTAAAAAGAAACAAGAAAATATTATTTTACTAACAAGTAATTTATATGAAGGTAATAAAGCTTTTAATGCAATTAAAAATCATACTAATGATGTTGTAATGTTTCCAATGGATGATTTTGTCACATCTAAAGTAGTTGCAATGTCACCAGAGTTTCAATTAGGAAGATTAAATGCTTTAGACAAATTAAAAAAGAGTAATCAAATTATAGTTACTAATTTAATGGGGTATTTAAAGTATTTACCTAATAGAAATGTTAATAATACATTATCATTAAATGTTAATAAAGAGATAAAATATGAAGAATTAATAAATGAATTAATAAAATTTGGTTATAAAAGAGAATCATTAGTAACAACTACTGGTGAATTTTCGGTAAGAGGATTTATTATAGATATTTATCCAATAAATGAACTACATCCAGTTAGAATTGAATTTTTTGGGAATACTATTGAATCTATTAGATATTTCGATGAAAATACCCAAAGAAAAATTGAAGATATAGATAAAATTCTTATTAGTTCATTTCAGGAGATAAAAACTGAAAGTAATAATTCATTATATGATTATACAAATAATGGAATTGTTATATATTTAAATAAAGAACAAATAGATGTTGCTTATAAAAAATTATGTAATGAAATAGCTGAGTATAAAGAATCTAATAATAGTAGCGAAAAGTATATGTATGAATTAGAAGAGATAAATCCTGATTATGAGCTTTTTATTGATACAATTAATAATCCAACAAATATAACTTCATCTGAAATACCACCATTTAACGAAGATTTTGAATATTTAAAAGATACTGTCTTCAAATGGAAAAAAGAAGGAAAAGAAGTATTCTTTTACTTATCTAAAGATAGTGAAATTAAAATTATAAAAAGTTTGATTCCTGATGCAAATATTATTAATGGTAAATTAACAAAAGGTTTTATTATAGATGATATTGTATGTATTTCAGAACATGATATAGGAATACACGTAATAACACAGTCTAAATTTGGTAGTAATTTACATATTGGTAAAAAAATAAAAAGTTATAATGATTTAGAAAAAGGGGATTATGTTGTTCATATAAATCATGGAATTGGAGTTTATAATGGTTTAGTTACTCTTACAAAAGATGGGTTAAAAAAAGATTATATTCAACTTTTATATGATGGCAATGATAAAATTTATATACCTGTAGAAAAAATAAATTCAATTTATAAATATTCTGGTAAAGATAGCTTAAAACCAAAATTAAATAAATTAAATTCTTCAAGTTGGGCTAAAACTAAAACTTATGTTAAAGCTAAAGCGAAGGATATATCAAAAGAGTTATTAGCATTATATGCAAAAAGGGCTCAAGTAAAAGGTATTCCTTATAAAGATTATGTAGAACAGGATTTGTTTGCTTCTAGCTTTGAATATACAGAAACAAGAGATCAAGTTAAAGCAATATCTGAAATAAATAATGATTTAAATAGCGAAGTTCCAATGGATAGACTTTTATGTGGTGATGTAGGTTTTGGGAAGACAGAAGTTGCAATGCGAGCAATATTTAAAACTGTAGTTAATAATATGCAAGTAATGTATTTATGTCCTACTACAATACTTGCTAAACAACAATACAATGTTATTAAAGAAAGATTTAAAGATATACCTGTTGAGATTCGTCTTTTAAATAGATTTACTACACCAAAAGAAGTAAAAGATACAATTGAAAAATTAAAGTTAGGACAAGTAGATATTTTAGTTGGAACACATAGATTATTAAGTGATGATATTAAACCTAAAAAGTTAGGACTTTTAGTTGTTGATGAAGAACAAAGATTTGGAGTTAAACACAAAGAAAAAATAAAAGAGTTTAAAAATGATGTTAATGTTTTAACTTTATCTGCAACACCAATACCAAGAACTTTAAAGATGGCTTTATCAGGTTTAAGAGATTTATCAATAATTGATACAGCTCCAGTTAATAGATATCCTGTTCAAACTTATGTAGTAGCAGAAAATGACTTATTAATTAAAGATGCAATTTATAAAGAATTATCAAGAAAAGGTCAAATATTTATTTTATACAATAAAATTGAAGGTTTAGATAAAATAGTAGATAGAGTTCAAAAGTTAGTTCCAGAAGCTAGAATTAAATATGCTCATGGACAAATGAAAAAAGAAGAGCTAGAAAATATTATGGATGATTTTGTTAACTATAAATATGATATTTTAATTTGTACAACTATTATAGAAAATGGTATTGATATATCTAATGCTAATACATTAATTGTATTTGATGCCGATCATTTTGGATTAGGACAACTTTATCAAATTAGAGGAAGAGTTGGAAGAAGTGATCGTATTGCTTATGCATATTTACTATACGATAATAAGAAAATGCTAAATGAAATAGCCGTTAAAAGATTGCAAGCTATTAAAGAATTTACTGAACTAGGAAGTGGTTATAAAATAGCCATGCGAGATTTATCCATTAGGGGTGCTGGTGATATTTTTGGTAGCGATCAAGCTGGATTTGTTGATTCGGTAGGAATTTCTTTGTATATGAAACTTATTGAAGATGAAATGAAAAAAGCTAAGGGTGAATATGTAGAGGAAGAAGATGAAGATAATACAAATTTAATTGAAGTATCTACACATATTAAAGATGATTATGTAAGTGATGAAGATATTAAAATAGAAATTCATCAAAAAATAAATGAAATAGATTCTTTAGAAAAACTTAATGAAGTAAAAGAAGAATTAGAAGATCGTTTTGGTAAAATAGACAATGATATGGAAATATATATGTATGAAGAATGGTTTACTAATTTATGTAAGAAATTAAACATCACCAAAATTAATAAAACAGACAGGTTTGTTGAGATAACTATTCCAGAAGAAATATCTAGTAATATTAAAGGAGATAAATTGTTATTTGAGACAATGAGCATAACCAATAAATTTAATATTAAATATATTCATAAAAACATCATCATTACTTTATTTTATAAAAGTTTAGATAAACATTATGTTTATTATTTAGTTAAACTTTTAATAGCAATAAAAGATAATTAAGTATAATAAATTGAAAATTATTCACACTATTAGATAGAGGAGTGAGTAGTTTTGAGTAAAAGTGGAATTACAAGAAGAATAGATGAATTAGGAAGAATCGTAGTTCCAAAAGAAATAAGATTTAATTTAGGAATTAGAGATGGTGAACCATTAGAAATATATACTGAAAATAATTCTATTGTTATAAAAAAGTATTCTCAAGTAGAAAATGTTAAAGATATTAGTTTAAATATATGTGAAATAATAAGTGATGTTTGTAATGTAGGAATACTAATTAGTGATAGAGAAAAGATTATTGCAGCAAGTGATAATTTAAAAGAATTAATTAATTATAAATTAGAAGAGAAATATAAAGTATTAATTGATGGTAGAGAAACTTATATAAGCGAAAAAGAGGAAGTGGCTTTTAATACAAAAAGTTTCTTTACTATAGTACCTATAATAACTTCCGCTGATTGTAGTGGATTAATTATTATAGTTAGTAAAAATAAAAATGATGTTAATATGAAATATGCGAAGATTGCTTGTAAGCTTATTGTTCAAAAATTAGATGTAGCTTGATAAAAAAAACAACTTGTGCTAAACTAAGTTTAATTAACGGAGAATAAGCATAAAAATTGTGAAATTTTTAAGAGAGTTAATGGACGGTGTAAATTAACAAAGGAAGCAATCTAGTATGGGCTTAGGAGTTAAATCGGTGATGATCGTTAAAACTAAGAGTGTATGATTAATTTCATAAATAAAGGTGGTACCGCGGATATATCCGTCCTTTGTTTATGAAATTTTTTTATTGTAAGGAGTATTATGAAAGATATAGTATTGTTATTAAAAAATAAGAATAAAACTATTTCAACAATGGAATCTTGTACTGGTGGAGGAGTTGCTAATGCAATAACTAACATTGAAGGTGCGAGTGAAGTATTAAAATACTCAGCAGTAACTTACTCTAATGAATTTAAAATAAAAATGGGAGTAAGTTGTGAAGTAATAGATAAATATTCAGTTTATAGTATGGAAACCGCTATGGAAATGAGTAAAACTATATCAGAATTTACTAATTCTTCTATAGGTGTAGGTATTACTGGTAAACTTAATAGAGTAGATGTTAATAATCCTTATGGAGAAGATAATATAGTTTATATTAGTATATATGATAAAGATATAAATAAACATTATAATAGTGAATTAAAAGTAGTTAAATCCACAAGATTAGAAAATAAAGAATTAGTTATTAATGAAATTGTTAATATGTTAAAAGAAATAATTTAAGGAGGCATTATGGAAAGATATTTTGAAAAAATTAGTTTTGAACAATTCAAACAGGATATTAAAGATGATATCAATTTATATGAAGAATATAAATTGCCAGTAAGAAAGACTAAATGTAGTGCTGGTTATGATTTTCTTGCAATAGAGGATTTTGAAATAATGCCAGGTGAAATAAAGAAAATTCCAACTGGTTATAAAGCTAATTTTGAGGCTGATGAAATGCTTATGTTATTAGTAAGAAGCAGTATGGGATTTAAATACAATATTCGAATGTGCAATCAAGTTGGTATTGTCGAAAGTGATTATTTTAATAATCCAGATAATGAAGGGCATTTATTTGTAGCACTTCAAAATGAAGGTGACAAAGTATTTAAAGTAAAAAAAGGAGAATCTTATTCTCAAGGAATATTCACTAAATTTTTGACTTGTGGCGATG
This sequence comes from Bacilli bacterium, assembly GCA_045537175.1. GTDB lineage: Bacteria > Bacillota_I > Bacilli_A > RF39 > UBA660 > SIG200. The sequence continues at coordinate 5,528 of JAZSOX010000018.1, read as the reverse complement.
AAGTTAAAGAAGTTAGAATTGGTGGAATAGGTAGTACAAATAAGAAAGAAGGAAAAGAAAATGAATGATAAAAAATTTTATATAACAACTCCAATATATTACCCAAGTGCAGAATTTCACATTGGTCATTGTTATACAACTATAATTGCTGATGCAATTGCAAGATATAAAAGGTTAGATGGTTATGATGTGTTTTTTCAAACTGGAACTGATGAACACGGATTAAAAATTGAAACAAAAGCAAAAGAAAAAGGTGTAACACCAAAAGAATATGTAGATGTAATAATTGAAAATGCTAAGGATTTATGGAAGTCTTTAGGAATATCTTATGATTTTTTTATAAGAACAACAGATAATTTTCACGTTGAAAAAGTACAAGAAATATTTAAAAAATTATATGATCAAGGAGATATTTATAAAAGTGAATATCAAGGATTATATTGTGTTCCTTGTGAATCTTTTTGGACTGAGACTCAACTTGTAGATGGAAAATGTCCAGACTGCGGAAGAGATGTTCATGAAGTTACTGAAGAAGCATATTTTTTCAAACTAAGTAAGTATCAACAAAAATTAGAAGAATATTATGAAACACATCCAGAATTTATCCAACCAGTATCTCGTAAAAACGAAATGTTAAATAATTTTATAAGACCAGGTTTAGAAGATTTATGTGTATCTCGTACTAGTTTTAAATGGGGGATACCAGTATCTTTTGATGATAAGCATGTAATTTATGTATGGATAGATGCCTTAACTAACTACATAACAAGTTTAGGTTATCCAGAACTTACTCCAGAATTTAAAAAGTATTGGCCAGCTGACTTACATTTAGTTGGCAAAGAAATCGTAAGATTTCATACAATCATTTGGCCAGCAATTTTAATGGCATTAGATTTACCACTTCCTCATCAAGTATTTGGGCACGGATGGTTAATCATTGACGGAGGAAAAATTAGTAAAAGTAAAGGAAATTATAAAGATCCAAGAGAATATATTGATACTTATGGTGTAGATGCAGTTAGATATTTTGCATTAAGAGAAGTACCATTTGGAAGTGATGGTAATTTTTCAGAAGAATCCCTAATTACAAGAACTAATGCAGATTTATGTAACGTTTTAGGAAATTTAGTTAGTAGAACAATTCAAATGGCTATTAAATATTTTGAAGGAAATATATCTAATAAAAATGTTTCAGAAGAAATAGATAGAGATTTGATTATTTCAACAAATAATTTAAAATCTTTAGTAGATGCAAAAATGAATGAACTAAAAATTAATGAGGCATTAGATTGTATTTTTGAATTATTACGTAAATGTAATAAATATATTGATGATACTACTCCTTGGATTTTGGCAAAAGACGAAACACAAAAAGATAGACTTGAAACTGTAATTTATAATTTATTAGATTCAATAAGAGTATCCGCTATTTTATTACAAGCCTTTATTCCTACAACATCAGAAAAAATATTTTCTGGCTTGAATTTAGAAAAAACTACTTTTGAAAGTATTAACGAAAAAGTAATTAGCTATCAATTAGGATTAGAAAAACCAGCTAATTTATTCGAAAGGATTAAAGAAGATTAATGTTTACAGATAGTCACTGTCATTTATTTGATGATTACTATGAAAATTTAGATGATGTTTTAAAATTATCTAAGGACTGTAGTGTTAATAGGTATATCAACAATGGTTGTGATTTAAAAACTAATAAAGAAGTAATAGATAGGATTTCCAATTATGAAAATATGTATGGAACGTTAGGAATACATCCGGAATATGTAGAAAATTATACTGACGAAGATATTTTATTTATAAAAAACAATTTAAATAATCTAAAGATTATTGCTATTGGAGAAATTGGCCTTGATTATCACTACACAAAGGAAAATAAGGATAAACAAATAAATTTATTTGAGAAACAGTTAAAATTAGCAGAAGAAGAAAATATACCTGTAATAATTCATAGTAGAGAAGCTACTTTAGATACTATAAATACTTTAAAAAAATATAATGTCAAAGGGTTAATACATTCTTTTTCTGGTAGTTTAGAAACAGCTAATGAATATATTAAAATGGGTTATTTATTAGGTGTTAACGGAGTTATAACTTTTAAAAATTCAAATTTAAAGGATGTAATTAGAAAAATCCCTTTAGAACATTTAGTATTGGAAACTGATTCTCCTTATCTTACGCCTGAACCATTTAGAGGTAAACAAAATAGTCCGGCTCACATTTTAGAAATTGCAAAATATGTTGCAGAACTAAAAGGAGTGTCTTTAGAAAAATTATCTAATATAACTAATAATAATTTAAATAAAATGTTTAACATATAAAAAGTGTTGAAAACTATTAAGTTATCAACACTTTTTCTTTTACTTTTTTGACAAAATATTCTAACTTATGTATAATTTAGTTGTATAAAGAAGGTGAATAATGAAAAGAGTATTTAGTAGAACTATTCGTATAATTATAATTATTCTTTTTGTTATGCTTTCTACAAGTTATGTACATATAATAGAAAATAAGACTTTTAGTGATAACACAAATAAAAATGTTAATTTATCTACAATGGCAATGAAAGTAGAGGAATTAAAAGAGAATGATATATATAGTGCTAAGGATACTTTTACTGGTGATTTAACAGGATACGTATTTAATTGTCCTTTGTGTAATGGAACCTTAGGTTGTATGAGAAATTATGATATAACAGATGGTAAAACGACATATCCAGATGAAATATATGGTAATGTAAGAATAGTAGCATCTTCTAAAAATTTACCTTGTGGTTCAATTGTAAGATTCAATAATGCTAGAATATCTAGTGAACCAGTTTTAGCTATAGTATTAGATCGTGGTGTTAGAGGAAATGCTCTAGATTTATTAAGTGAAAATATTGATTATGCTTATATGGTAGGTAGAAGTGTTATAACTTATGATGTATTAAGGGAAGGATGGGGAAAATAACTCGTCTTATGAAAGCAAAAAAGAGTTTAGGTCAAAATTTTTTAATAGATAAAAATATAATAAATAAAATTGGTGAAAGCATTAATGCGACAGAAAAAGATTTAATAATAGAAATAGGTCCAGGTATGGGGGCATTAACTAAAATATTAAAAAATAAAAATGCTAAAATTATTTGTTACGAAATTGATATAGATATGAAACCATATTTAAATGGATTAGAAGATGAAAGAACAAAAGTTATTTATACTGATATATTATTAAGTGATATTAAAAGGGATATAAAAGATATTGAGTATAATAATTTGTATATAGTGGGTAATTTACCTTATTATATAACAACGCCTATTATTAAATTTTTAATTAATTTAAAATTAAATATTAAAGAAATGATATTTATGGTTCAAGAAGAAGTTGCTGATAGATTTTCATCTCTTCCTGGTAACAAAGAATATGGAAGTATCACATTATATTTACAATATTATTTTGAAATAAAGAAATTATTTAAAGTAAGTAAGAAGTGTTTTAATCCTGTTCCAAAAGTAGAAAGTGCAATTATTCAACTAGTAGCAAGAAATACTAAACCTGAAGTTAATGAAGAAAAATATTTTAAATTAATAAATGACAGTTTTAAAATGAAGAGGAAAACATTAAGAAATAATTTAAGTGATTATGATTTTGATAAAATTAAATCAGTTTTAAATAAGTATAATTTGCCTGAAACAACAAGAGCTGAAGAATTGTCTGAAGAAATATTTTTAAATATATATAATGAATTAAAATAGATTAAATTCTATTTTTTTTATTTTTGAATATAATTTACTGGTGATATTTTTGGAAATTAATAAAGGGGATTTTGTAACTAGGAAAAGTTATAATCATGATACTGTCTTTAAAGTTATTAATATAAAAGATGGTATTTATTATTTAAAAGGTGCTGAAGTCAGATTATATGCTGATAGTGATTATAACGATTTAGTTAAATGTAAAGAACCAGTAGAGGATATTTTTGAAGAGGGAATTCGTGGAGAAAAGATCAAACAACCTGATGAGTACTTTTTTCTTATTCCTAAAATTTTACATCTAGATGGAGATTCAGAATTTCTAAATAAGTGTTTAAAATTTTATAAAAATGCAGGAATTTATGCTATTGGTAAAAAGGTAAAAGAAGAAGATGTAAGTGATCAAATAGGAATATTATTAAGAGAATATAAACCTGATATAGTTATTATTACGGGTCATGATGCTTATTATAAGAAAAAAGGAAGTATTAAAGATTTAGATAATTACAAAAATTCAAAAAATTTTATTAAAGCTGTAAAAACTGCAAGAAATTATGAAAAAAGTCATGAAAAACTAGTAATAATTGCTGGAGCTTGTCAAAGTAATTATGAAGAATTAATAAAAGCCGGAGCTAATTATGCTTCTAGTCCTAAAAGAGTTAATATTCACGCTTTAGATCCAGCCATTATAGCAGTAACAGTAGCGCTTACCGAAAGAAATAAGGAAATTGATTTAAAAAGCGTTTTAGAAAAGACTAAATATGGTAAAGATGGTATGGGTGGAATTATTGGTAATGGTTTAATGTATGTGGGGTATCCAAGATAATGAATATAGATTTAGTTAAACAAAAAATTGAAAGTAATATAAATAAAAAAGTAATAGTAACTGTATATGGTCTTAGAAATAAAGTATCCAGATATGAAGGGGTTCTTTATAAAACATATCCAAATATTTTTAGTATTATTTATAATGGTGTAGAAAAAAGCTTTTCATATAATGAATATATTACTGGGGATATAAAGATAAAATTTTTATAAGAAAGCTAATTTAAAAATAGTTGAAAAAAACAAGTCAATGTTTTAAAATGTAATTAAGTTATGATATTGGAGATAGGAGTGGTAATATGGAAATTACAAAAGTTCGTGTTCATAAAGTAGATAGAGAAGGATCAAAATTAAAAGGATATGCAACTATTGAAATTGATAATTGTTTAGAAATAAATAATATTAGAATTATTGAAGGAAATACAAGAATTTTTTGTGCTATGCCAAGCCATAAAGTAAATGATGAAAAATTTGAAGATTATGTTCATCCAAAAAATCAAGAAACAAGAGATATGTTTGAAAAAATAATTTTAGAAGAATATAATAATCCAAAAGTTGAAGAAGAATAGTACTTAGTACTATTTTTTTTATTTTTGCATACTATTTATCAGGAGGAATTATGGAAAGTAGCATAGAATTGAATAGTTACGGAAGTCATGAAATAAAAATAACTGATAGAAGCATAATAAGTTTAAGCGGCATCAATAAGATAAGTAGTTTTGATGATCAAGAATTTTTAATGGAATCTAATATGGGGATAATTTTATTAAAAGGTGAAGGTTTAGAGATAATTAAACTAGATACTCATGATGGTAATGTTAAAATAAAAGGAAAATTAAATAGTTTTGCTTATATTGAAAATATAAAAAAAGGAAAAGAAGAAAGTTTGATTTCCAAATTATTTAAATAATGAATAGTAATATGCAACTGTTATCATTTCTAGTTTCTTTTATATTC
>JAZSOX010000050.1:0-2864 GCA_045537175.1 Bacilli bacterium | reverse complement strand
GATTAAATACTTTTTTATTTTTTTATAATCTTCCATATTGGTTTTAATTAATATATAGTCTTTTTGTTTTCTATTATCATACATGGTTATTCCAATATCATTTAGTTTCATTAAGATATTATAGTAATTTTTAACATCAATTTTTACCCATAAAATATTTTCTTTATTCATATGAAAACTCTACTTTCAAAATACTACCGTTAATTAATAATTCTTGCTTAGTCATTTGTTTTATTTTTAAATTAACACCATTTATCGTTACCAACATTTTATTAAAACTTAAAACTATTTCCGTTTCACTTAATTTATTTAATTTTTTATAATTAAATACATGCAAATGATTTTCATATATTGTTATGAAATCTTCTAAATCAAATAAAAAATTTTTAAAGTTTTCTCTAAAATGTAAATTTTTCATCATTAAATTATATTTTATAGAAAATAAAAAAAGACTACTTAGTTAGTCTTTCTTTAACAATTGCGCTTACTTTTGTCATATCAGCATTAGCTAAATTTTCAGTTACATATTTCATAACCATTCCCATTTCTTTCATACTTGTAGGATTTATTTTAGCAAAAGCTTCATCTATAGCAGCATTAATTTGTTCAATTGATGCTTCTTCTGGTAAATAATCATTTATTATTTCAATTTCTTTTCTTAATTCAGTAGCAGTTTCAATTTTACCTAGTTCTTCATATTCTTTTAAAGAATCATTTCTTTGTTTTACTTGTCTTTTTAAAACAGAAATTACATCTTCATCTTTAAGATCACTTTTTTTGTTAATTGCTTCTAACTGTAAAGCACTTTTCAACATTCTAAGAACTGATAATTTAAATTTATCACCGCTTTTTAAAGCATTTTTTAAATCTTCATTAATTTGTTCAAACATTTTTAATCTCCTTAATTATGATTTCTTTTATGAGAATTTTTAATGCCTTCTTCTTTCTTAATTCTTCTTTCAACTCCTGGTTTAGAGTAGAATTTTTTCTTTTTAAGTTCTGAAGGGACACCGCTTCTAGCAACTTTAACTTTAAATTTCTTTAAAGCACTATCAATATTACCGTTTTGTACTACAACCTTTGTCATAATTACCCTCCCTTCGCTTTTAACTGAAGTTATTATACCACCGAAGACGCTATTTGACAACAAAAAAGCCAATAGTTTGTAAATTTTAAGTTAACTGATTTTACAAGCTTTTTTTGATAGTGAACGTCTTAGAGACGAACCGACGATTTGACCTAAATTAAGTAACGTATCTATTATTCTTGAAATAGAATTTAATAATGCTGCGGTAATTGCACCACCTTTTACATTCATTAATTCCTCACTAGATAACATAAAACCACCTAATTACACTTTCTAGGATTTAATAATCCATCTATCACACCAACTACAAACACAATTGCTCCGCCAATAAGACCAGCAAGTAGCCCATATTTAAAGGCACCACCTTTTACTTTTAACATTTCTTCATTATTTAATAACATTTTCTATTACCTCCTCTACTTAAATAAATCTAAAATATAATTTAAAATTCTTTTTTTATCATACTTAATTTTAACAACGCCAACTTCATTATTAATAAAATTATCTTTTAATTTTAAATTTACAGCTTGATATATTTCGTTATTTATAATTTCATATTCACCAAAACTTGAAACTTCGTAAAAAGTTTTTTGATTATTAAAATAAAGATGATCTTCGCTTTTTATTTTATCAGAGAGTATATTATTTATTTTTATATGCAAAATACCATCATTATAATAACCATATAAATTAATAGTTTTATATGTATTCATAACATAAGAAATAAATATCATAATAATAAAAATTACAATTACTGAAAATACAAACTTATAAAAATTTATTTGAGGCAAATTTTCTAATCTATTATAATTAATTTTAAAATAATTCATTGTGTTCTCCTAAATCTAAAATACATTCAAAATTATTGATTTGATTCTTATGAGAAATATAGATGATTGTTTTTAAATTAAAATATTTTCTTAAATCTTTAATAATTTCACTTTCTAATTTCTTATCTACTTCAGATAAAGCTTCATCCAAAATAATAATGTTAGCATTCTTAAGTAATCCTCTTGCCAAAATAATTCTCTGTTTTTCACCTCCCGAAATATTCTTCGAAGAGGATTCGATTAAAGAATCATAGCGCATATTCTTTTTATTAACAATTTCGTTAATTCTACATATCTTACAAATATCTTTAAATAATTTATCATCAACTTCTCTATCTATTAAAATATTTTCTTTAATAGTTCCATTAAATAATTCTTCATTTTGTGATACATATAAAATATTATTTCTTATTGTACTAATAGATAAATCTTTTATATTATCATCACCAATAAATACTTCACCATTACTAATAATATTTTCTTTATATAGAATTTTACAAACAGTACTTTTTCCACAGCCTGAGGGGCCATTCAGTAGAACATGACTACCTTCTTTAATTCTAAAATTTAAATTTTTTAAAATATAATTATAATTGTTATAAGAATAACTAACTTTATTAAAAATAATATCTCCTTTCATACCACAGTCTTTAGCTAAAACTTTCTCTTCTTCAATATTGATAAATTCTGTTATTTTTGAAAATGATGCCTTAACATAATTATATTTTGGTAACAAGTTAATCATATTTTTCACAGGAGTAATACAATATGAAATCATTATGTTAAAAGTAAACAAATCAATTATTTCTAAATTTCTATTTACTACACACCATAATCCGTAAGAATTTATAACAAAGAAAGAACTTTCTAAAATAAAATCTTTTCCTAAATTAGCAAGGTTGTAAAAACTATTAAATTCATAGTTATTAAGTAAATATTTAGATAAT
>JAZSOX010000030.1:0-5674 GCA_045537175.1 Bacilli bacterium | reverse complement strand
AGAATTTAACAAAGGTGTTAATTTAGAATAAAACCATTTTAAAAATTGCAAATGCTGATTTGTAAGTTTTTTGTTTATATTAAGAACTTACTTTTAATAATCTTCATATACTAAAATGGGTGAATAATATGAATTATGATTATAAATTTGGAAATAATTATTATAAATATAATGATTCTGTTGGTATAAAAAGTACAGTTTACAATATTTTAGCTCCAGAGCAATCACAAAATGATCAGCCTGGTATGGAATATTTAATGGAGCCTCGTCCTATATTTGATAATCCAAATTATAAAGGAAGCGATAAGTTAAAAAACAAAGTTGCAATTATTACAGGTGGAGATAGTGGACTTGGTAAGGCATGTGCTATTGCTTATGTTAAAGAGGGAGCAAAAGTAGTAATAGTTTATTATGATGAAGATAAAGATGCATTAGATACTAAAAATTATATTGAATCTTTAGGAGGAGAATGTTTCCTAATTAAGGGAGATATTACAAATCATAAATTTTGCAAATATGTTGTTGATGCAACTATAAATAAGTATGGTAAAATTGATATTTTAGTAAATAATGCCGGCGTACAATATCAACAAGATTGTTTAGAAAATATAAGTGACGAACAATTGGATTGGACTTTTAAAGTAAATGTTTATGGAATGTTCTTTTTAACAAAAGAAGTACTACCTTATTTAAAAAGTGGAGCATCAATTATTAATTTATCAAGTGTTACATGCTTTTATGGTGATCCACAATTGATAGATTATGTGAGTACAAAAGGTGCTATCGTTGGTTTTACTAGAGCTCTAGCAAGAAATTTAGCTCTTAAAAACATTCGTGTTAATGCAATAGCACCAGGATTTTTCTGGACACCTCTACAACCTGCGTGTTGGGAAGCTGAAAAAATACCTTCATTAGGTTCTGATGCAGCAATGGCAAGAGGTGCTATGCCTTACGAACTAGCTTCAACTTTTGTTTTTTTAGCAAGTGATGATGCAAGTTATATGACAGGTCAAGTAATTCATAATAATGGTGGCCAAGTAATGGGATAGCCAAATAAAAAATCGAATATTCGATTTTTTATTTTTCAATATAATTATAGCTAGAAGCTCTTATTAGTCTATTCATAATAGCAATACCAAGCCCTTCTTTTTTTACTCCTTCAATAATTATTAAATCCGGATTATACCTATCAGCTTCTCTAAGCAATGAAAAGATATTATGTGATATCTCATCTAAATTAACTTTGCTTCCGTAAGATAAATATTTGCAATTAAATTTATCTTTGTTTTCAATAGATCCTATAATTAAAGTATTATCAATAATATTTTTTTTAATTAAATCTAATAATAAATTATTGTTATCAGAATAAACTAAAATACATTTGTTATTTGGAGCATAATGTTTATATTTCATTCCGGGACTTTCTACAACGCCATCTGCTTTAGTAAATAAATTATCTGATAATTTGCAAGAACCAATTATTTCTGTTATATCTTCTGGTGTGATTTTACCAGGCCTTAAAATAGTGGGAATATCATCTATAACTTTAACTACTGTAGATTCAAGTCCAACAAATGAATCGCCGCCATCAATTATAATGTCAACTTTATTAAGAAATTCGTCTTTAATATCATTTATTTTAGTACCGCTAGGTTTGGAAGATAAATTAGCACTAGGTGCTGCTATAGGGACACCAGAAGCCTCTATTAAATCATGAGCAATTTTATTGTTAGGCATTCTAATTCCTACTGTATCTAAATTAGCACTAACATTATCAGGAATAATTTCTTTTTTCTTTAGTATTAATGTAAAAGGACCTGGCATAAAAGCATCCATTAATTTTCTTTCGACATCACTTATATTTTGAACTAAATTATCTAACATATAAAAATCTGATATATGAACTATTAAAGGATTATCATTTGCTCTACCTTTTGCTACAAAAATATTATCTACAGCTTTACTATTTAAAGCATTAGCGCCGATTCCATAAACAGTTTCAGTTGGAAATATAACTAGATTTCCTTCTTTTATACTTTTAGCAGCTTCCTTTAATTCATTTTCATTAATATTTTTAGTAAAATCAAATATTTTAGTCATATAATCACCACGACATATTTTATCAAAACCTATATTTAAAATCAAATTGCTATTTTTTAATATTATTTATATAATTTAATTAGGTGATTATATGAAAAAAAGCGATGTTTTAATTTATGGAATAGATTTAGTCATAATATTTATTTTATATTATTTTGGTTTGCCACCAATTAATTTAACAAGTCCTGAATTTTGGGAATTTATTTTTACATTATTCATTATTATTTTTGTAAGCCTTGTGATTAGAAGTGGTCAAAAATTTATAGTAAGAAAAGAACTTAATTTGAAACTTTTCTCAAGTTTTAAATACTATTTTTTAACTATGGGAATTATTGCATTACTAATTAGCGCAATTAATTTTGTTTCTTCGCCATTATTTAATGCCAAAGAATATAGTAATAGAATTAATGTAGATGATACTCATGAATTTGTTGAAGATGTAAAACAAGTTGATTTTTCAAAAATACCTTTAATTGATAAAGCAAGTAGTCAAAAATTAGGCGATAGAAAAATGGGAGAATTCACATCATGGGTAAGCCAATTCTATGTAAGTGATTTATATACTCAAATTAATTATAATAATAAAATTATTAGAGTAACTCCATTAGAATATGCTGGCTTAATTAAGTATTTTACAAATAGAGATGAAGGAATAAAAGGATATATTTCTGTTAATTCAGTTAATGGAAGTTCAGAATTAGTTGAACTTGATAAAGGAATGAAATATTTGCCTAGTGCATACTTTTTTGAAAATTTAGAAAGAAAACTAAGATTTACATATCCTACAACAATATTTGATGATGCATCTTTTGAAATAGATAATGAAGGAAATCCATATTGGATTATACCAACAATTAAATACAAAGCTATAGGATTAAAAAAAGAAATAAGTGGAGCAATTATATTTAATCCAATAACTGGAGAAAGCAAAAAATATGATATAAAAGATATTCCATCTTGGGTTGATCATGTTTATGATGCCGATTTAATTATTGAACAAATAGATAATTGGGGAGAATATAGAAATGGATATTTTAATTCTATATTTGGTCAAAAAGATGTCATAAATACAACAGAAGGTTATAATTATTTAGTTATGGATGATGATGTGTATTTATATACAGGTATTACATCAGTTTCTAGTGATGAATCTAATTTAGGTTTTGTTTTAGTTAATTTAAGAACTAAAGAAACAAAATATTATCTAGTTCCTGGTGCTGAAGAATATAGCGCAATGGCATCAGCAGAAGGATTAGTACAAGAAAAAGATTATGAAGCATCATTCCCTTTATTAATTAACTTAAATAATAAACCTACATATTTATTAAGTTTAAAAGATAATGCAGGACTTGTGAAAATGTATGCATTTATAGATGTTGAAGATTATCAAAAAGTTATAGTAAGTGATGCATCTCTTGGAATAGAAGCTGCTGCAGAAAAGTATTTAGGAGAAAACGTAACTATAAATACAGATAAATTATTGAACAAAAAAATAACAATTAAAAGTATTTCAAGTGCAGTTATAGATGGTAACACTAATTACTATATTGTAGATACCGATGAAAATATGTATTATTCTTCAATTAAAACTTCTAAAAATTTGCTGCCTTTCTTGAAATCCGGAGATAACGTAAGTATTTCTTATAACGAAGGAGCAGTATCTCAAATAATTAAAATAGAAAGATCTGGTAATTAACCAGATTTTTTAGTTGTAGTTTTTTTGAAATTAGTATTGTATAATTTAATTAGATTAAGGAGAAAATTTATGAATGATTTAAATCTTTTAAAAGAATCTTTAATAAACATTGGGAGGTCTCTTTGACATATCCAAATTAGAAGAAAAATTAAATAGTTTGGAAGTTGAAATAAAAAAAGAAAATTTTTGGGATGACTTTGATAATGCTAGTAATGTGAACAAGGAATATTCTAAAACAAAAAAAATAGTAGACAAGTATCAAAAATTAATAGATGGTATCGATACTTTAGAATTATTAAAAGAAGAAGTAAGTGAAGGTGAATACTTGAAAGAATTTAATAATTTAGAAAGTGAAATAATATTGTTAGAAAAAGAAACACATTTAAATGGTGAATATGATAATTTAAATTGTTATTTAGAAATACATCCTGGTGCAGGTGGAACAGAATCTTGTGACTGGGCATCAATGATACTAAGAATGTATGAAAGGTTTTGTGAAAAATATAATTATAAATATGATGTTATATATGAAACTCCAGGAGATGAAGCAGGAATTAAATCAGCTTTAATACTTATTAAAGGAGAAAATGCTTATGGGTATTTAAAAAGAGAATCGGGAGTACACCGATTAGTTAGAATTTCTCCTTTTGATTCTAATGCAAGACGACATACATCTTTTGCATCAGTTACTGTAACACCAGAGTTTACTGATACTAAAGAAATAGACATAAAGGAATCAGACTTAAAAATAGATGTATATCATTCTAGTGGTGCAGGAGGGCAATCAGTTAACACATCTAATTCTGCAGTCAGAATCACGCATTTACCGACTAAAATAGTAGTAACTTGTCAAAATGAAAGAAGCCAATTAAAGAATAAAGAAATAGCTATGAAAATTCTAAAAAGTAAATTATATGATTTATATTTAGAAGAGCAAGATGCAAAAAAGAATTCTTTAAAAAATACTGATATAAAAAATGAATGGGGAAGTCAAATTAGGAGTTATGTATTAGAACCCTATAAATTAGTAAAAGATTCTAGAAGCGGTTACGAATGTAATGATCCAGAAAAAATATTAGATGGTGAAATATATAATATGCTAGATTTTAATTTAAAAAATATAAAAAGAAGTTAAAAAACCGTCTTTTTTTGTGATATTTTAGTGATATTTCTTGAATAAAAAGAGTGATTTATGTAAAATAGTCTCAGTGATATTTATGAAAGACGTATTATATTTTTTAGACAATTTATTGAAAAAAAATGATACCATCATAGTGGCGTGCTCTGGAGGACCTGATTCTATGTGTCTTTTGGATGTAATAAACTCTTATAAAGAAGAGTACAGTTTAAATGTCATTTGTGCTCATGTCAATCACGGATTAAGAATTGAAAGCGACGATGAAGCTTTATTTGTTAAAAAATATTGTAACGATAAAAATATAATTTTTGAATATATGAAAATCGAAAACTATACAAATAATAAATTTAGTGAACAAGAAGCAAGACGAAAAAGATATAAATTTTTTAATGATCTAGCTTTTAAATATAAAGCTAAATATTTGATGACTGCTCACCATGGTGACGATTTAATTGAAACAATACTAATGCGTATAACAAGGGGAAGTAATTTAAAAGGTTATGCAGGAATACCTATGATTAGTGAAAATGAAAAATATAGTATTATAAGACCTTTGTTAAATTTAACAAAAGAAACTATCTTAGAGTATTTAAAAGATAGAAATATAGAATACGTATTAGATAAATCAAATCAAGATGAAAAATATACTAGAAATAGATTTAGGAAACAAATGTTACCATTTTTAAAAAATGAAGACGAACAAGTGCATTTGAAATTTTTAAAATATAGTAAAGAAAAAG
>JAZSOX010000087.1:0-2847 GCA_045537175.1 Bacilli bacterium | reverse complement strand
TGAATTTAATATAAAAAAATCTTCCATAATTTACTCCTTATCAAATAAAATTTCATATGCTCTTAATGGCAACCATAATATTGAAAAAATAATTAATGCTAATAGCATTAAAGGTGTCATTTTTTTTATTTTAAACAAATACAAACCAATTAAAATATATAATACCATTGCAATAAAAATATAAATCTTTAAAAAAATCATAATTACCTCCCTATTAAATTTAAAGCATCCTGTACGTTTCTAACAATACCTGCTTTTAAATTAGAACTTTTTTTATTATTAATAAAATCAATAAAGTTAATTTGTTCTTTACTAGGCTTACTACCTTTTCTTCCAGTTTTTACTTCTATAAAAGCTATTAATTTACCATCATCGGAAATAAATTGCAAGTCTGACAATCCTGTAAAACCGACTTTAATACGAGAACCATATTCAGTATAAAACAATCCTGATTGTTGTCTTATAACTATTCCATATTTAGATAATTCTATCATAATAGCTTTTTGAATTTCAGTTTCTTCTTTAGTTGCCATAGTGCCTCCTTATATTAAATCTTTTAAAATATCTAAAGCATATTTATTTCTATATAATTGTCTTGATACGTTATCTAAAGATGAATAATCTTGTTTTTTCATATAATATAAATACATACTAGATAATTCATTTATATTGTCTTTTAATTCACTTATTTTCATTTCTATTAAAAATTTATAGTCCATTTATTTTTTTCTCCCTTTCTGAAAGTTTAGATAATATATCACATATATTAAAAAAATAATTTCCCATAAAATCAGCAACAATTTCATCATTCCATTCTACTTGTAAAAAACCATAACTATCTATTAATGCATGAGTTAGTTCATGTATAATCGTGTATCTTTTTGCATCGTCGCTTAAATTATCGGCAATATAAATTTCTTTTTTATTAAAATCTGTGATTCCAAAATGATATTCTCCATCTTCCATCTTTAATTTTTCACTATCTGGTGGTACTTCATATATTTTATAATTATTATTATTTATTTTTATTTCCATAATTTACCTCACAATTATTAAATTTGCACAATTAAAATGTTCTTCTATATATATTAATAAATCTTCTCTATCTTCAAATTGTTCTATAAAAATTTTACTTCCTTCTTCTAATTTATATAAATATATATGAAATTCATCTTTTTTATACAATAAATCTACCATATTATTTATTTCCTTTCTTCTTTTTTCTAGCTTGCAAAATATAATATGCCCAGCCACCTGGGTTTTTATAGTTATGCTCACGAGCATATCCAACTAATTCTCCATATGTTTTACATTGCCATATTTCACTTTTACGTTGATATTGTTCAACTTTTTTTATACGTTCTAGTTCAGCTTGTTCTTCTTGTTTGATTTGTTCTTTAGTTTTACCATTATTATTTCCACAATATGGACATATTGCATTAGAACCTTTATATACTTTAAAACATTTTAAACATTGTCTTATTGCTATCGATTGATTATTATTATTTCTTTTTTGCTTTTCATAGGTTAATTTCCATTCTTTGTCATCATCAGGTAATCCAAAACGAGTATAATTGCCGAACAAAATCTAATATAATAGCAGTTTTATTTTCTTGATATCTCATACATCTCATAGAAGATTGAATAAATAGAATTAAACTCTTCGTAGGTCTTAATAATAAACATGCTTCACAATCATCAACAGATAAACCTTCGCTTATGATTTCATAATTACAAAGTACAGTAATTTCTCCACTACGAAATTTATCCATAATTAATTTGCGTTCTTCTTTAGGTGTTTTACCTTCTAAATGTGCTGCATTAATTCCTATTTTATTAAATTCATTTGCAACTTTTTTACTATGTTCTATACTAGCACAAAAACAAATAGCTTTTTTATTGTTACAAAATCTCTTATATCCTTCTATTACAGAACCATATATTTGAGTTTTATCAATTTCTTCTAATATAGAATTTTGGTCATATTCACCTTTTCGTATTTTTAGTTTATCACAATCAATTAGAACTGATGAATAATATTCATAAGGAGCTAAAAAATTATTATCTATAAGCCATTTAGTAGATACACCTTCTATAATATCATCTGATACATCTCCTAATCCTTCACCAGAAGTTCGTCGAGGTGTAGCTGTAAGAAAGAGTTTTTTTGCATTTGGAAAATGATTATATATTTTTAAATAAGTGCTAGATAATCCGATGGTGGCCGTTCGTCGGTAATTATAAAGTCTGGTGGCTTTATTTTATCTAATCTTCTTGAAATAGATTGTACCATTCCGATAGTACAATGCTCCATATTTACTCCCCACCATTTAAAAGTATCTTCGATTTGTTCCGCAAGTTCGATGCGATGTAAAAGCAGTAATACTTCATTTCCTTTTTCTATTGATAGTTTAGACATTTCAGCAGCAATACAACTTTTACCACCGCCACATCCTAATACTAATGTTGGAGAATTATGACCTGCTGCATAAGAATTACGAATACGATTTAAAATATCTTGTTGGTATGGTCTAAGAGTTGGCATTTATACCCCCCTCCAAATTAAATATTTTTATATGTATTATAATTTATGGCATTTTTTATAGTATGTCTTGAAACATTAAATTGTTTTGCCAATTTTGTTAATAAACCATGTTTAAACTTTTTAGATGGTTTATATAATTTTCTTAAATATAAAATATCTTTTCTTCTTAATCTTGATTGATTACATTCCACACCTTTTAAATGATATATTAAACCTAATTTTATAGCATGTTCTATATTTTGTTTCGGATTACACCATTCTAAATTTTCTACATTATTATTTTCTTTATTTCCATCTTTATG
>JAZSOX010000084.1:0-16843 GCA_045537175.1 Bacilli bacterium | reverse complement strand
AATATTGATTTAATTGAATATTTAAAAAAAATAAACAAAAGAAATGCTAAAATAAATGGTATTCAATTCAAAATAGATTATAGCCAGAAATATTTAGAAGATAACTTAATGAATCAAATACATTTGAATACTATAAAATCGTGTATTATAATTTCTCTAATTTTTATAAGTTCAATTATATTCTACGTATTATTTTCAAATTATATATCTATGCAAAAAGTTGAAGATATTCAAAAAGATATTAATAATACTATTGCTGAATATAAAGAACAAATTGAAAATAAACCAAATAACGAAGAAATTATTACTCCACCAGGTGAATCTATAACAATACCTCAAGAACCTGAAATAATAGTTCCTGAAGAACCACAAATGAATAATATAGAAATAATCAGTTTACTAGAAATAAACAAAGATACAGTTGGATGGTTAAGAGTTAATAACACTAATGTAGATTATCCTGTTGTTCAAACAAAAGATAATGATTATTATTTAAAGAAAAATTTTAAAAATCAAAAAGATAGTAGTGGTTGGATATTTATGGACTATCGAAATGATGCAGTCACTTTAAACCAAAACACAATTATTTATGGTCATAATATGTATTATAGTGGTGTTATGTTTGGAACTTTATATAAAGTAAAACATTCTAATTGGTATACTAATCCAGAAAATCAAATTATAGAATTTGATACATTATATGGAAAAATGAAATGGCAAATTTTTTCTATATATAACATTCCTAACACAAATGATTATTTGACTATAAATTTTGAAAATCCAGAAAGTTTTCAAAATTTTCTAACATTAATAACTGATCGAAGCATTTATAACTTTAATACTCCAGTAGCAAACACTGACAAAATATTAACTTTATCTACTTGCTCAAATAATGGAAAAAATAGATTAGTTATTCATGCAGTTTTAATAAGTGATATTTAAATATCACTTATTTTATTGCAATAAAAAAAGCTGGTTTAACCAACTAGATTACAATTTAATTGTTCTACGGCAAAAGTAATAGTTAAATCTGTTCCCGCCAAATCACTTTGATCAATCGAAGACTTATTCACTACCTTAAATGATGCCATTATATTTTTTGGACTTCCTTCTTTTAAACCAGTTAATGTTCCAGTAATAGTTTTTGGAAATGTAGTAGAATAAAAATCATATTCTACTCCATCAACATTTAATACCAATTGTCCAACACTTTTAGTAGACATATTATTCAACACTGTATACATATTATTAGTCCCAGAAATTTCTGCTTTTAATTGATAGTTACATGACATTGTTCCATTACCTTCAACATCAGCTGTAGCAATTGCTACTGTATTCGCCGAAGTTGATGGCGTACCAGATTCAGTAGCATAATATTCTACATCACCTGTTTGTTTCATCATTTGAACAGCGCTAATATTTAAACTTAAATCTTTTCCAGCCTTTAATGAAACAATACCAACATCTTCAATGGTTGTTTCAATTTTTGTAGTATTATTATCTATTGTATTATCGGCACTAAAGTATGCATATGCCGCTCCCATAACCAACATTACTAAAGTAATAACCATTATTAATGTGGAAAGTACTAATTTTTTGTTTTCTGGACTCATAAAACCCATCCTCTACTATTACATAATTATAACTATAGTATAATATATTTGTAATCAAAATTCAACAACAATAAAAAATCCTTAATTAAGGATTTTAAGAAGTTACAATACATTCAAATTTTTGTACAGTAAAAGTTAAATTTAAACTTGTACCAGCTAAAGCCGATTGATCAACATTATATTTGTTTACGATTTTTAATTGCGCTGTTATATTTTTAGAATTTGCTGAAGTAATACCAGTTAAAGTTCCAGTAATAGTATTTGGAAATAATCCTGATGTGTTAAAATCATAGGATGTCCCATTAACATTTAATACTATCTGACCAGTAGATTTAGTGCTCATTTTTTGAAAAGCATCATACATACTTGTAGTATTATCATCAATTTTTATTGAATAATCACAAGAAAATGTACCTTCACCTTCTGCAGTGGCTGTTGCGATTATTGCTGTTGTTGACGTAGTAGTTTTACCATTTGCACTAGCATAATAAGTTATATCACTACCTTTGTTAGCCATATCGCTTGATGTTAAACTTATAGAAATATCATCTTTTCCTGTTAATGCCACATTACCTAAATCATCTAATTCAGCACTTATTTTAGAAGTTTGAGTAATTTTAGAAGTTGTAACTCTAAAATATGCATATGTTGCACCTACAGTTAAAGAAACTAAAGTTATTAATGCAATAATAGTCGGTACTAATATTTTCTTTGTGTTCATAGTATTATCCTACTTTCTTTACTAATATCAGTTTAAAATCTTTTATGTATATTTTCAATACAGAATATGTAAACTATACATCACTTTACATTTTTTTCGATTTCTTCTAAATTTAATTGTAACCTTAAATTATTTTTGTCTAATTCTAAAGCTTTCTTTACATTTATTAAAGCTTCATCATAATATTCCAGATTGTATGCGCATATACTTAACAAATCATAAATAAAACTGTTCCATGCAAATTGTTCATTTATGTAAGAATCACTTTTTTCTGTAATATTTAACGCTCTTTTTAAATATTCGTATGCCATGTAATTATTTTTATTTTCATAATATAAATATGCAAGTTCAACATAACCTTCTCTTAAATAAGGAGCTTCTTCAATAGCTTTTAAATACCATTTCTCACTTTCCTTTACATCGTCTAGTGCATAATAGCTTCTAGCGATAAATCTCATTGAAGCAGCTCTTTCATCTTTCCAAGTTGCACTTTCTAATTCTAAATGTTTTTTTAACGTTTCAATACAATCATTCCATCTTAAATAATACATATATTCTCTACCTAGATAATGCATATTACGATCATCTTCAGGGTCTTCTTTAACACTAAGTTCTAAAAGTGGTAAATAGCTTCCTCTGGACTTTGTCTTATCTGGATAATGATTTAAAACGATGTCTTTACACAGTATCTCATTTTCATTTGTTAAAGGAGTTAATACTTCGTGAACAGGATGACTCCATTTATAAGCATCTCTTTTATGTGCCTTATTTAATAAAAATGTTGTTGCTGGTTTTCCATATTCATCAAATGACCAATTATATGTATATCTAAGTCTAGTTACATTATCATTCCACGCTTTTACTAATTTTTCTTTCCATCCCGATTCAAAAACCTCATCTAAATCTGTGCAAACACATATTTCGTAATCTTCAGGAACTAAATTTAAAGATTCATTTCTAGCCACATCAAATCTCCAGGGTTCAATTTTTTTTATATGTACTTCTACCCCTAAATTTTGAAGCAATTTAACAGTATTATCACTCGAACCTGTATCAAGAACAATGATTTTATCCGCTTCTTTCATTGAATTAACCCATCGTTCAACAAACTTTTCTTCGTTTTTACTTATTGCATACACGCAAACCTTATAATTATTCAAAATATCACCTAAGATAATTTATGCAATATTCTTATTTTTGGATATACTTATAACTAAAAAAAGCAATTTTATTGCTTTTTTCCACATTTACTGCAAAATTTTGAATCAATATCTATTGCTGATCCGCAATGCTTACAGTATTTTTTATCTTCAATTATTCCCTTTCTTATAGCTCTTGCTGTAATTTCAATTCCTTCTTGATTAATATTAGCTCTTTTTGTTGCCATATCTTTTAATGCATCTTCATTATTGTCCAAAATATTTTTACTAGCCCTAATAAATGCATTGCTAGAAGTTGTTACAATATCAGCTAAATCATCTACACTTTC
Organism: Bacilli bacterium; assembly: GCA_045537175.1. Taxonomy (GTDB): domain Bacteria; phylum Bacillota_I; class Bacilli_A; order RF39; family UBA660; genus SIG200. Next base: position 13,020 of record JAZSOX010000084.1, on the reverse strand, counting down.
ATCTAACATATGCTTAGTAGCTTTTATTTGACTACTCATCATTTTCCCTCTTAATTTTGGGCTTAATATCAGTGCAAAAGTGCTTACAAATACACATCCTATAAATATCGGAACAATAATAAACAAAAATTCCATTTAGTAACACCACTTTCTTAATTCTTATTTTATAATATTTAATTATTAATTGTAAATACATAATAAAAAATCTATTCGCAAAGAATAGATTTTTCATTATTAAGCGTCCTCGCCGGCTGGACCTGTTGGACCAGTAGCACCAGTTTCACCTTGAATACCTTGAACGCCTTGAATACCTTGAGTTCCTTGAATGCCTTGTACACCTTGAATACCGGTAGCACCTGTTGTTCCTTGAACTCCTTGAACCCCTTGAATTCCTTGTACACCTTGTACACCAGTTTCACCTGCTGGGCCTGCTGGGCCTGTTGGACCTGTTGGGCCTGTTGGGCCAGTAGCTCCTGTTAAGCCTTGAATTCCTTGTAATCCTTGAGGGCCTGTTGGACCTATTTCACCTTGAGGGCCTGTTGGACCTATTTCACCTTGAGGGCCTGTTGGACCTGTGGCTCCTGTTGGGCCTATTGGACCTGTTGCTCCAGTAGCTCCTGTTGCTCCTGTTAAACCTTGGATTCCTTGTAATCCTTGAGGTCCTGTTACTCCTGTAGCTCCAGCTGGACCTGTTGGGCCTGTCGCTCCTGTTGGGCCAGTTGCACCAATACCACCTGTAGGACCTGTTATACCTTGAGGACCTGTTGGGCCTGTTACACCTTGAAGACCTTGAACCCCTTGGATTCCTTGAGGACCTGTTGGACCTGTTGCTCCAGTGGCACCAGTAGGGCCTGTTACACCTTGTGGCCCTTGAACACCTTGTAAACCAGGATTTCCTTGAGGGCCTGTTGCTCCTGATGGACCTGTTGGGCCTGTAGGACCTTGAGGTATAGTAAGATTTAATATAAAATTTGGCGACATACCAGTAATACTAGCTGCAGCTTGAGAACCAGGTGCTCCAGTAGTAACTGTACCTATTGTAAAAGTGGCGTTGATTGGAGTACCACCATTATTACAACAGCAACAGCCTGATGGTCGATGATTTTTATTAAAATCTTCAATTATACATCTTGCTCTTTCAATGTTATTATTCATTTTCCCCTCCCATTATTAAATTATGAATCCACAAAAAATATAGGAAGTTAAATCGTCTATAATTAAAAAAATTTAGAATAATTTCTAAATTCTTTTTAATTCTTTATAACATTTATCAAAATATTTTATAAATTCATCTATTTCATTTTTTGTAGTTAAATAAGATAAACTAATTCTAATACTCGATTTTGCTTTAGTTACTTCTTTGGTTAATGCCAAAACTCCTTCACTCAAACTATCTTCATCACTACAAGCAGATTTTGTAGATACAAAAATATTATACTTTTCTAAAGCATGCATAAAAGTCTCTGCTTTTACAGGCACAATACTTATATTCAATATGTGTGGTATGCATTTTTCGTTACTATTTATAAATACACCTTCATATTTTTCTAAATTTTCTTTTAAATAATTATTTAAATCTAATACATAATTATATTTTATATCTAAATCTACAGTAGCAAGTCTCAAGGCTTTAGAAAGTGACACTATTAACGAATGGGCTGGAGTTCCACTTCTAAAATCAGTAGTAGACTTTCCTCCATGAATTAGAGGTTCTAATAAAACTTTGTCTTTTTTTATCAAGCATCCTATTCCTTTTAATCCATATATTTTATGAGCTGAAAATGATGCTAAATCAACATCTGTTAAATCAACATTTATTTTTCCAATAGCTTGTGTTAAATCAACATGATAAAAACATTTCTTATAATTTTTTAATAACTTTCCAATTTCTTCAACTGGTTGTCTTATACCAATTTCGCTATTTATAGCATTAATACTTACTAAAATTGTATCTTCTCTAATAATTTGTTTTAAATGTTTAATATCAATTACACCATATTTATCAGAATTAACAATAGTTACTTGAAAACCTAAACTTTTTAAATATTCGATTGGACCATATACTGAAGAATGTTCATAACTAGTAGTTATAATATGTTTTCCTCTATTCTGATACTTTAAACAAATTCCTTTAATAGCTAAATTATTTGATTCACTTGATCCACTAGTATAAATTATTTCATTTTCTTTTATATTTAAAATATCTGCTATTTGTTTAGTAGCATTTTCAATTAATTTTGTAGTTTTTACTCCTAAACTATGTAAAGAATTAGAATTCCCCACAAAATCTAAAGAAACTTTATTAAAGCTATCTAAAACTTCCTTATTTACTGGAGTTGTTGCACTATAATCTAAATAAATCATACTATCACCTGCGACTAAATTATAACATAAAGTTAATTTTTATAAAATCTATTATAAAATAATGCAATCAAAATTGATCCGATTGAATTACCTAAAATCATAATTAATAAATATAATACTACTTCTAAATTCCAAACATTAGCTATACTAAAATATGCCATATTTGCTATTGAATGTTCAAACCCACATAATATAAATGTCATAACGCATATAAAAATTCCTACATATTTACCAAAAATATCTTTTACTTTCTTATAATTATTAACAGCTATATACATCATAATTCCACAAAATATCGCTAAAATAAAAATACTTAAATAACTATCATTTAATTTAATTTCAACTAAAGATTTAGCAACTTCCACTTAATTTGAAAATCTAGTATATCTAATCAAACTCCCAACTAAAAAAGTACCTATAAAATTCCCAACAAGAGTTAAAAATAATTCCCAAATATAGTAAATTTTATTTATTAAAATATAACCTATTTTTCCAGTGTATAAATTCATTCCATACATACAAATAGTTAAAAGTCCTACTGAAAAAATAAATGCTCCTACTAAATTGTTTGGTATAGCTAAATACGCAATACTTCCAACACCAATCATTATTCCAGCATAAACACCTTTAATAAAATAATCTAAATATTTTACAAAAATTGTTTTATTTAACGTTTTTTTCATATTTGCCTCCTAAAATATTATATCAAATAACTTTACATTCTGTCGAAAATAATATATAATTGTAAAGCATTTTTTAGAAAGGGAGTTATTTTATTATGAAAAAGACTAAAATAGTTTGCAGTATTGGTCCAGCAAGTTGTAATGTAGAAACATTTAAAAAAATGGTTGAAGCTGGAGCTAATGTTGCAAGAATAAATTTTTCACACGCTACAATTCAAGAAAGAGAAAATGTTGTAAGTGTTGTAAAACAAGTACGAGAATTAACAAACCAAAGTATTGGAATTCTTTACGATACTAAAGGGCCAGAATTTAGAAATGGTATTGTACAAGAAGGCGGAATTAATTTAGTTCCTGGTAATTTAATTAAGGTTGTAAAAGAAAATGTAATTGGAAACGAAGAAAGATTTTCTGTTAATCATCCTGCCGCTATTGATTCATTAAATATTGGTGATACAATTCTTTTAGAAAATGGTTTAATGAATATTAAAGTTATTGAAAAAAGTAATGATTCAGTAACTTGCAAAATTATTAATGGTGGTATTTTAGGTGATAAAAAAAGTTTATCAGTACCTGGAGTTAAATTAGATATTCCATTCATTTCTGAAGTAGATTATGAAGATATTGTTTATGCTTGTAAACATGAAGGAAATTTCTTAGCTTGTTCATTTGTTTCTACAAAAGATGAAGTTTTAGAAGTTAGAAAAATATTAAAAGAAAATAATCGTGAAGATATGAAAATTATTTCTAAAATTGAAAGCCAAACAGGTATGAATAATTTAGAAGAAATAGCTTTAGTAAGTGATGGTATAATGGTTGCCCGTGGAGATTTAGGTGTTGAAGTTCCCATGGAAGATTTACCAGTATGTCAAAAAAGAATTGCTAGTGTATGTCGAAAATACGGAAAAATTTGTATAGTAGCTACAGAAATGCTTGAAAGCATGAAGAAAAATCCACGTCCTACAAGAGCGGAAGTTACGGATATAGCTAATGCTGTTTATATTGGAGCTGATGCAGTTATGTTAAGTGGTGAAACTACTACAGGTATGTATCCAGTTGAAGCAGTTACTCATATGGCAAATATTTGCGAACATATCGAAGGCGCTCATGAATATTTAAATATTTATGCTAAAGAAAAAGCAATAAATCCAACTGATGCTATCGCAAAAAGTGTATCTGCTATGGCAAATGATTTAAAAGCAAAATTAGTAGTAATACCTACAATAACAGGTTATTCTGCAAAATTAGTATCTAATTTTGAACCATCATGTCCAATACTTGCATTAACAACAAACGAAAATGTTGCTAATAGTTTAACTTTAAATTATGGTGTATTCTCTAAAATTGTAGCATTATATAAAGATACTGATGAAGTATTATATCAATCTAAAATTGAAGCATCTAAATTTATGAACTTAGAAAAAAATGATATTATTATCATTACTGGTGGTTTTAAAAACAATCAAAATTCAACAGAAATAGTAAAAACTAATTTAATGAAAATTGAAGTTATCTAAACTTCTTTTTTTATGCATAAAAAAAGAAATAATTTAATTATTTATTTATAGCATAAGAACATTTATAACCTAATGTAGTCCTAAAATAACTCATTATTGTACCATAAGTCTTTAAGTTAGCTTCTCCGTATTGTGCTAATAAATTATTATTATCTAAATCATTAATCATTGTAATTGTTAATGTTGAATCATCAAATGATGTTTTACCAGTAACATTATTAATAGTTATCTTATTATCTGTTTTATAAGTAGCAAGTAAATTTGTATATTCTGTTTCATCTGTATATTTAAAAGTATAAATCTCGGATGCTATATTACCATAACCATTATTTCCATCATTAACAATTGCAAATTTATTTGATACAGTCATTTTTGCATTAGAACCTGTAATATTTTGTTCATTTGATGTACAAGTTAAATAGCCTTTTATCGGATATTCAGTTATAACTAAAGTTCCTTCAACTTCAGTAGTTTTTCCACTTTGTGCTGTAACTTTTATTTTAACAGTATGAGTTGCTACTCCGCCATTTATAAGTCCGTCAATAATTTCTGGATTTATAAATTCATATGTTAATGTAGAATCTTCGTCCAACGCAAATTCTTTAGCTTCTAAAGTTTCTCCTTTTGTTTTATATACAGTTTCAGTTTCAACGACTAATTCTGTATTATCTACAACTGTTATATTTCCATTCTTAATTGTTTCTCCACAAGTAACTTTATATAAATAAGTTCCTTCTTTTGTTACATCAACATCTTTAATATCTAAGCTGCAATTTCTTGAATCCGTTCCAGTAATTGTTGCGTAATCAGTTATATTTGTTGATAATGTTTCACCTATATTATGTTCTAAATTCTTAGGTTCTATTGTAATCTGACTTTTTTGATTTAATAAATCAGTATAATTTAAAACATAATAAGTTCCAAATCCAACTCCTGCTAAAACAATTAAAATTACAATCACAAATAATGTTTTATTTGTTTTTTTCTTTGGTTGTTTTTCTGGTTCTAATGAAATAGGTGGTGTTGTTCCAATTGTTCCTGAATTTTCAAATCCTGGCATAGGACTTGGATTTATTGATTGTGGATTAGTATAAGCTGGTGTTGATTCTATTTGGGGTGCAGGTTCCATAATCATTGGCTCAGGATTAACAGAAACTGTATTATTTACTGTATTATCTACATTATTTATATCATTAACTGGAGGAGTTGTAAAAAACGTACTTTGTGTAGGTTGTCCTTGTTGTTGTAATGGCTCTGGATTAGGTTGCATAACGCTACTTTCCATAACTTGACTTCCTGCCATAATTGTACTATTTATTCCACCATCTAAAGTTTCAACAGTCTCATTAGGCATTGGATTACTATTTAAAGTAGAATTATTATCAACATTACCTAATACTGTTCCATTTAAATTATTATTAGTATCATTCATATTATCTATGCCCCTTTTACTACTATAGTAATTATAACTTTAATCAAATAATTTTTCAACCAAATTTTTAAATTCTTCTCCCCTAGTCTCGAATTTATCATATTGATCCCAAGATGCACTTGCTGGTGATAACAAAACAGCTTCGCCATCTTTTACATCTTTCTTGATTTGTTCCATAGCATCAACAAGTTTATAACATTTAACACAATTGATATTATTATTTAGAGCATATTCATAAATCCTATCAGTAACTTCTCCTATTGCATAAATACTAATAACTTTATCCATTTCAGTATTTAATTCATTAAAGTCCTGACTTCTTTCCATACCGCCTAAAATAAGTCGTGTTGGCTTACTCATGGTTTTTAATGCAGTTAATGTTGAAGTTGGATTTGTTGCTTTAGAATCATTATAAAATTCTATATTTTTATTTGAATCAACTACTTCAATACGATGTTCAACACCGTTAAATTTATTTAAATAATCTTTTATTATATTTTTATCGAAACAAAATTCTTTTAACACAACTAAAGCAGATAAAATATTTTCATAATTGTGAGTTCCTTTGACTTTTATTTCATCTAATTTAATTACTAATTCATTATAAATATAAATACCATTTTTGTTATAATAATTCACATCGTTATTAAAATATATCTTATTAGAGTTTATATCTTCAGTAATTTTTAAACTATCTTCATTTTTATAATTAATAAATGCTTTATTTAAATTTGAATGATGATTAAATATTTTTTTCTTAACATTTATATAATTTTCATAATTTCCATGAAAATCTAAATGAGTTGGACATAAATTAGTTAAAACACTATAATCTGTTTTAAAATCAACAAAATTATATAATTGATGATCTGATATTTCCAATACTAAAACTGAATTTTCTTTTACTTTGCTAACAACTTCACTTAATGGATAACCAATATTCCCACCTAAAATAGCATCTACTCCATGCAATTTTAATAGATTGTAAAGTATTGTTGTTGTAGTTGTTTTTCCATTTGAACCAGTAATACCTATTATTTTTACATTTTCTGGTAAATAATGATAAGCTACTTCCATTTCGTTAACTACAGGAATATTTAAAGACATAGCTTTTTGAACACATTCTTGTTTTGGTTCTATTCCTGGATTTTTTATAACTAAATCAAAAGATTCATCTAATAAATCTTCTCCAGTTTCATTTTTAATAAAAGTTATTCCCAAATTTTCTAATTCACTTATCAGTTCTTCTCTTTGGTCTCCTTTATCAGTTACTATTATTTCATTTTTGCCTGCTAAAAGTTTAGCTACATTATATCCACTTTTAGCCATTCCTAATACTAATATTTTTTTATCATTTAACATTATAAACACTTTCTTTCTATACAAATATCTTCTAATTCTAATATTCTTTTAACATTTTTTTCTAAATTACTATCTATCTTACTAAAATATAATCTTAAACTACCATTACTTATATTTTTATCCTTAATTATATCTACAATAAAATCATCTAAGCATATTATATCTTTTGTAAAAAATTTTTTTATATATTCTTTAATTATCGGATAATGAGTACATCCTAATATTAAAGCATCACTATCTTTAGTACTTTCCAAATAATCTTTTAATACATTATCCAAACTACTATAGTCATTACCTTCAATAATTGGCACTAACTTAGGACATGCAATTAAATTAAGTTCTGATGTTAAATATTTTTTAAAAGCATTAGTTTTAATACTTAAAGGAGTTGCTATAATACTTATTTTACTATATTTATCTAATTTATTTTTTATTGGTGAAATAATATCTATTATTTCTTTATTACTTTTTAAATGTTCTTTGTTTGAACTTAATGTTCCACAAGCAATAACTATTACATCTACTTTCTCATTCTCAAAAAACTTAATGATTTCATTAGCATAGCCCACTACTTCTTCGCAAGTTTTTTCACCATAAGGTAAATGTAATGTATCACCAAAATATATGTATTCATGATTAGGGCACTTATTAAGTAAAGATTTTAATACTGTAAGTCCACCAATACCTGAATCTAAAATTCCTATTTTCATACGCCTCACACAATTAATTATATACCTAAATTATTAGAAAAAGCAATAATTCTAAATATACATTGATTTTACAAAAAAAGATATACATATTTATGTATACCTTAATTATTTAAATATTCAATTGCATTAATCGCTGCAATTGTTCCATCTCCAACTGCAACAGTTATTTGTTTTACCTTTTTATCTCTGCAATCTCCAGCAACAAATATTCCAGGAACTTCCGTTATACAATCATTAGTAATAATGTAACCATAATCATTTATAGATAAAATATTTTTTACACTTTCTGATTGTGGAATTAATCCTATTGATATAAACATTCCATCAATTACTAATTCTTCATCTTTTCCGTTTTTGTTTAAAACTATTTTTTCTAACTCATCTTCTCCAATTAATTTGCTAACTGTTGTATTTGTTAAAATTTCAACATTATCTTTTTTATTTAATTTATCAGTTAGAATTTCTTCAGCAGTTAACTTTTCTAGATTTTGAATTACATAAACTTTTTTACAAAGCTCACTTAAGTAACAAGCGTTTATAACTGCACTATTACCACCACCAATTACTGCTACTTCCTTATTCTTATAAAAAGCACCATCACAGGATACGCAAAAATGAATTCCTTTTCCTATTAAATTTTCTTCATTATCTAAATTTAATAAACGATATTTAGATCCTGTAGAAATAATTAAAGCTTTCGTTTCGTAGCAATTATTATCTGTTATAACTATTTTTTTATCATTTTCTAACTTTATTTCCTGTACTTCTTCTAATTCTAAAGTCACACCCAAATTAATTGCTTGTTCATACATATTATTAGCTAGCTCACTTCCTGATATACTACTATAACCAGGATAGTTTTCAACAAGAGGAGCAGATGACATCTGTCCTCCTATTGTTTCTTTTTCTAAAATTAAAACTTTTTTATTTGCTCTAGCACAATATATTGCAGAGGTTAAACCCGCTGGCCCACAACCAACAATTATAACATCGTATATATTATTCATTAAATTTTAAATTCCTCAATATGTTTCTTTATATTTGATAAATTAACAATATTTTCTGCTTTACCATCTTTAATTATTACTAATGTTGGAGCTTGTTTAACACCAAATTTCTTTGTAAGTTCAACTTCTTCTTCGGCATCAACAAATTTAAAATCCACGTGTGCTTTTTCCAATAATTGAGCAGCCACTTTACAATTTGGACATACTTTAGTTCCAAATAACATTATTGCATCTTTTTCTTCTTTTTCTTTACATTTTAATTTTGAACATTTCATATCATAAGATTTTCTATGTTTATATTCTTGAATCTTTCCATCATTCCAGTTTTTTACTGGTCTATAATATCCTGTAATTCTACTGTAAACTTCCGCCTCTTCTCCACAAGTAGGACATTTACTTACTTCGCCATTTATGTAACCATGATTTTTACAAACAGAATAAATTGGAGACATAGTATAATATGGTAATCTGTAATTTTCTGCTATTTTTCTAACTAAGTTAGCTGCCGCTTTCCAGTCTTTTAATCTTTCACCTAAGAAAGCATGGAATACAGTACCTGATGTATATAAAGTTTGTAATTCATCCTGAATATCTAAAGCTTCAAATAAATCATTTGTATAACCTACTGGTAAATGAGAACTATTTGTATAATAAGGAGTTTCATCGCCTTCAGAAGCTGTAATAATTTCTGGATATAAATTTTTATCCTTTTTAGCAAAACGATATGAAGTTGATTCTGCTGGTGTTGCTTCTAGATTATATAAATCACCATATTCTTCTTGATAATCAGATAATTTTTCACGCATATAATTTAAAACATCTTGAGTAAATTTTTGAGCTTCTTCATTTGTTAAATCTTTATTTAACCATTTAGCATTTAAACATGCTTCATTCATACCAACTAATCCAATAGTTGAGAAATGATTTTCAAATGATCCTAAATATCTTTTTGTATATGGATATAAACCTTCATTTAATAATTTAGATATAACATTTCTCTTAATTTTTAAACTACGAGCTGCAATATTCATAAGTTGTTCTAATCTTTCATAGAATTCTTTTTCATTTTTAGCTAAGTATGCAATTCTTGGCATATTAATTGTAACTACACCAATAGAACCAGTAGATTCACCACTACCAAAATATCCACCTGATTTTTTTCTTAATTCTCTTAAATCAAGTCTTAAACGACAACACATACTTCTTACATCACTAGGTTCCATATCACTATTAATATAATTTGAGAAGTATGGTGTACCATATTTAGCAGTCATTTCAAATAATAATTTATTATTTTCTGTTTCTGACCAATCAAAGTTTTTAGTTATAGAATATGTAGGAATTGGATATTGGAAACCTCTACCATTAGCATCTCCTTCAATCATTATTTCAATAAATGCTTTATTAATCATATCCATTTCTTTTTGGCAGTCTTTATATTTAAAATCAACTTCTTCTCCGCCAATAATACAATTAAGTTCTGATAAGTCATTTGGTACTACCCAGTCTAATGTAATATTTGTAAATGGCGCTTGTGTTCCCCAACGACTAGGAGTATTTACGCCATAAACAAAAGATTGAATACATTGTTTTGTTTGTTTATATGTTAAATTATCTATTTTTACAAATGGAGCTAAATAAGTATCAAATGATGAGAATGCTTGAGCACCAGCCCATTCATTTTGCATAATCCCCAAGAAGTTTACCATTTGATTACATAATGTTGATAAGTGTTTTGCTGGAGATGATGTTATTTTTCCAGGAATTCCACCTAATCCTTCTTGAATTAATTGCTTTAAACTCCAACCAGCACAATATCCTGTAAGCATTGATAAATCATGTAAATGTAAATCACAATTACGATGTGCTTCAGCTATTTCATCATCATATACTTCACTTAACCAATAGTTTGCAGTTATAGCACCCGAATTACTTAGAATAAGCCCACCAACTGAATAAGTTACAGTAGAGTTTTCTTTAACACGCCAATCTGTTACATTAACATAACTATTTACCACATCTTTATAATCTAAAATTGTAGATTTCATATTACGCATTTTATCGTGTAAACGACGATATAGAATGTAAGCCTTAGCTACATCAGCATAACCAGCTTGAATAAGAACACTTTCTACGCTATCTTGAATATCTTCAACATTTATAATATTATCTTTAATTTTGCTTTCAAAATCAGCGGTAACTTTTAATGCTAAAAAATCAATTACACCTTCATCATATTTTTTATCTTCAGCTTCAAAAGCTTTTGTTATTGCACTAGATATTTTCTTTATATCAAATGCTACTATTTTCCCCTCTCTTTTTCTTACTTTGTACATAATCCCATTACCTTCCTTTCTCAATATTACCTTACCTCTATATTTGGATATGTATTTTTTAATTTATTTACAATATCTTGTAACTCAATTTTCTCAAACCCATTTAACCCCGTTTGTAATACATTTTCATTATCCACAAAATTCTGAATATAGTATTTTTCATCTTTACCTATATATTTACAGATATTTTCAATCATTTCTATATCATGAATTTCTTTAACAACTGTTGTTCTAAATTCATGCTCTATTCCAGAATTTTCTAATATTTCTATACTTTTCTTTATATTTTCTATATTATTATTTTCTATTCCACAAGCTTTACCATAATTTATAAAATTATTTTTTATGTCCATTGCGACATAATCAACTAATTTATTATCTATGAGCCACTTTAATCTTCCAGGAAAACTTCCATTTGTGTCTAACTTAACTAAAAATCCTTTTTCTTTGATCTTTTTTATAAATTCTTCAATATTCGGTTGAAGTAATGGCTCGCCACCAGTTATACATACTCCATCTAACACATTTTTTCTTTTGTCTAAATAAGCAAATACTTCTTCTTCCAAAACTATTTCATTGCTGCTTTCATTTTCTAATAAGCTTTTATTATGACAAAATGGACACCGAAAATTACAACCTTGAGTAAACAATAAACATGCTGTTTTATTCGGATAATCTAATAATGTTAATTTTTGCATACCACTTATTTTCATGTTTCTACCTCATCACCAATATGTAATTTAATAAACCCTACATTATTTTTCTTACATAAATCTAATAACTCTAAAATATTCTTTTCTTTTGCATTTTTATTTAATCTAATTTTTACTAAATTACCACCAGATAATCTTTTTTGATATTCACCAATAAATTTTAAATCCTCGTCTATATTTTTCTTAAAATTAAATAACGCATCTATTCTTTCATAACCTTTTTTATCAGTCACATCTTTTTTTAATCCATAAATAACTTTATCTAACTCAATTAATTTTCTTAGTGGTCTAAATTTACTCGTTTCACTAACTACGAAATTTAACTTTGTTTCTTTACTGAACTCATCGCATTTATTATTGGCAAACACTATAATGTCTTTTATCAACCTTTTTTGTTTTTCTTCATCATCGGTAAGACAAATTACACATTCTTTTAATCCCGCTAATTCAATGTTTAATACACCTTTTTTGATAATTTTTCTAATCGTTTGACTATTTTCTAATTTATTATCATCAGCAATATTGCCTTTAAATATTTCGCGATAGTTTCTCTTTACTTTATCCCCTATTATTTCAAATATATTTACTAATCCATTTTTAGTTAAATTCAATATGCTTTCATAATTTTTATAAAAATCTTCTATACTTTTATTTTCATTTGTAATACCAAGTCTTGCCATATTTATTGATATACTAGTTACAATCATTCTACCTGTTGAACATTTTTCTTCTGCATTAATATTTTCAAAAATTCTTTTTCCATCACCAAAATATTCAACCAATTCATTTTTATATTTGTTATAAGTTGTATCACAAAATGAAAAAGCAACATTTTTCTTTAATAATACCAAATTGCATATTCTTTTTAATAAATCACCATTTATCTCTTGATGAATTTT
>JAZSOX010000163.1:0-4974 GCA_045537175.1 Bacilli bacterium | reverse complement strand
TAAATGAAATAAAATTAGAAGATGAAGTATCATTTTATCTTGAAGTAGATGATATTAATTATCATAAAGGCAAAAGTATTGCTATGAGTATTACGGACAAAAATAATACTTACTATATTCCAGAAAATTTAATTGAAGCTTCTTTTAAATTATTAGAAGGAAAAAAAGTTTTTACGTATGATTTGAAAAAAAGTTTAGTAATATCAAAAGAAAATATTAATTGCGATTTGGATTTAATGGTTGCATCTTATCTAATAGATATGCCAGCAAGTGAAGATATACATGCATTAATGAATGCTTATGGAGAAAATTGCTTAACATATGAAAATTTGAAGAAAAATAATTTCAAAGATGTTTCTAACGAAGTTACTTTAAAAAGCAAATTTATCTATGAATATAGTAAAAAAATAAAAGAAAAAGTTAAAGAAGTAAATCAAGAGGACATATTAAATAAAATTGAAATGCCACTTATTTATGTACTTTCTGATATGGAAATAAATGGCTTTAAATTTGAGAAGGAAAAACTTTCAGAAATGAAAGAGGAAGTAATTAAAAAAATTGATTTGATAACACATGAAATTTATGATTTAAGTGGTACAAAATTTAATGTTGCAAGTCCAAAACAACTTGGAGAAGTTCTTTTTGAAAAAATGGAAATAGGTAAAAGCAAAAAAATTAATCGAGGATATAAAACAGATATTAAAACATTACAAAAATATGAGGATAAACATCCAATAATAGGTAAAGTTCTAGAATACCGTAATTTATCAAAATTACTTAGTACTTATTTAGAAGGATTAAATGATTATGTATTAGAAGATGGTAAAATACATACAATATTTAATCAAACACTAACTAGAACAGGACGTCTTTCTTCAATGGAACCAAATTTACAAAACATTCCAGCAAGAGAAGAATATGGTCGAAAGGTACGTCTTGCCTTTGTTCCAAGTAATGATTTAATTTTAAGTGCTGATTATTCGCAAATTGAACTTAGAATACTTGCTCATATTTCAGAGTGTCAAGAATTGATAGATGCTTTTGTAAATGATGAAGATATTCATACTAAAGTAGCTGCAGACATTCATGGAATAGATGAAAGTGAAGTTACTAAACATATGCGTAGTATGGCAAAAGCTGTTATATTTGGTATAGTTTATGGTATAAGTGGATTTGGTTTAGGAGAAAATTTAAACATATCAAGAGCAGAAGCTAATAATTTTATTGAAAAATATTATGAATTATATCCTGGAGTTAAAAATTACATGACAAATATAGTTAAAGAAGCATATCAAACTGGCGAAGTAAAAACTATGTTTGGAAGAATCAGAAAAATTAATGAACTTAAAGATGCAAACTTTAGGACAAGAGCAATGGGTGAAAGAATGGCTCTTAATACACCTATTCAAGGTAGTAGTGCAGATATAATGAAAATGGCTATGATTGAAGTTTATAATAAAATGAAAGAACATAATTTGGAAAGTAAATTGATTTTACAAGTTCATGATGAAATAATTATTGATGCAAAAGCAAATGAGTTAGAAAAGTTAAAAGTAATTATAAAAGATGCGATGGAAAATGTTGTTAAAATTAGTGTTCCATTAAAAATAGAAATAAATACCGGAACTAACTGGTTTGATACAAAATAATGTAAAAAGATGTCATATATACACAAATTGACATCTTTTTTTGGGGCGATATGTTAAAATTAAAATAGGTGATGTTATGAATATAGAAAATGTGGTTTTAGTAAGAGCGATGGGGCATTTACCATTAGATGGTGTGTTATTACCAAGTTGTGAAGGAAAATATTTAATTCCAAATGAAAAAGATGCTTACTATTATTTTATTAGAAAAGAAATTCAGAAACTTTTAGAAAAAGAATTAGGAAGAAGTTTAAACGTATGGGAAGATGATGATAAAGCATTATTAGAAAATGCATTAAAAAATTATTTGCCACTAACTAGTACATATACATCAACTTTAAGTTTTTCTTTAAATGGTTTAGTTCCTGATGATATGAATAATAAATTTAGTGATATGAAAATAGCAGTTTTAGATCCTATAAAATATCACCAAAATGAAGATTATGTTAATATAGATGCGATTGATACCACTATAAAAGGTAATATAACTTGTTCAGAAGAATCTATTTTAGTGATTGAAAAAGATTATTTTTTATCATTAAGTGAAGATATTAAAACAAATTTAATGAGTCATTATAAAGTAGAAATATTTACAGGATCATTAAAAGATGCTGTTAGTAATATATTACAAAAATATAATTATCCATCTATTCCATTAATTCAAAAGAAGGAATTTAATGATATATTAGACTGTGAAGAAAAAGAAAGCATGATTGATTTTGAAAATAGTTTTGCACAGACATCTAATGCCAGTAGATTAAAATTACAACAATTATATATGTATCCAATTTCTACAATGACAGGAGTTGATGCTATTGCAGCTGAAAAAGTACAAAGTGATTTTAATAAAAACTTAATTGTTGAAAAATATTATAAAGATAAATTTTATGAATATTTGATTTCAATTGCAGAAAGTTACGGTTTGGTATTAAATGATGAAGAAAAATTTTATTTATTTTCAGAATTTAGTAACGGAGAAGAAGTATTAAAAAAAATAATGGCCTTTTTAATTCAAACTAGAGGTATAGATAATTTAGGTTTAATTATTCAAGAATATAACCATTATATTATAGAAAATTATATATCAAATGACGAAATTGTTTCATTAAGTGGCGACTCTAGAAAATAATGGTGATAGTATGAATTTTGAAATGATAGTTCAAAAGTTTGAGTATGATATAGAATTTAGTTTATTTTTAAAAGAAGTATATTTTGAATTAGTAAAATATTTTGGTAATGAAGAAATAGTTTTTGAAGCTCTTTTTAATACAAAAATAGTAAGTGTCGAAAATATATATAATTATATGAAAGATAATGATTTATTAGAAAATGAAGATACTATAGTTACAGATTCAGATATGAAAAGAAGTAGTGGAGTTTGTCAAAGTTTACCTGAAATTTCATATAATAACGAAAAAAATGTGTATCAAATAACAAATATAAAAAGAAGTGTAGCAGTAGTTAACTTAGATTTATCTCAAACTCATAGTAAAGCAACATTAATTCATGAATTGTGTCATTTAATAAAGTCTTACTATAATGAATATACAATTGAAGGAAATATATTAATTTCTCATAGTGGCTTAATTGAAAGCCATTATGAATTATCATTTGATGGAACAAAAGTTAATAAGAAATTAATTAAAGAAGTTGGTGTTGGTTTAGAAGAAGGTTTAACTTCGGTAGACGAAGAAGAGATAACTAGAAGTATAGTAGATAGTGAATATAAATCAAGTGGTTATGGTGTTGTAAATGCAATAGCAAGAAACTTGCTTCAAATACCTGATATTAGAGAAGTTATAATTAGTGCTCAAATTTATCATAATAAAAGTGAAATTTATGATAGATTAGGAATTGAAGACTATATGAGGTTAGAAAAATTAGCAGATAAACTATATGAACTTAATTTAGAAATGTTTTCTCAAGCTTTCGATGTTGATAAAATGACTGAAACAGCAGAGAAAATAAAATCCGTTTTAAAAGCTGAATATGGACCATTAAAAAGTAAAATGGAATCCAATTTTAAGCGCAGTTAATTAATATGTAAAAAGAAATGCAAAAGATTATACTTTTGTATTTTTTATGTTAAAATTATTTTGAGGGTGGTTTGTATGCCAGAATTAGCAGAAGTTGAAACAGTAAGAAATGTCTTAAAAAAGAGAATTTTAAATAAAAAAATTGATAGAGTAAAAGTACTTTATACAAAAATGTTTGATAGTAATATAGAAGAATTCAAACAAGTTTTAATTGGCAATGAATTTAAAGATATTTTAAGAGTAGGTAAATGGTTAATCTTTGAAATTAATAATCATTATCTATTAAGCCATTTAAGAATGGAAGGAAAATATTTTATAAAAAATAGTGATGAAGAAGTTCAAAAACATGAACATGTTATCATATCATTTACTGATGGAACTGATTTAAGGTATCATGATACTAGAAAATTTGGACGTATGAAACTTGTTAAAAAAGAAGATTTATGGAATACGGAAGAAATAAAAAAACAAGGAAAAGAACCAATGGATGATACTTTGGATAGTGATTATTTATTAGAAAAGTTTAAAGGAAAAAGATTACCGATAAAAAGTGTTTTACTTGACCAAGAAATTATTAGTGGATTAGGTAATATTTATGCTGATGAAGTTTTATATGCATCATTTATTCATCCACTTCGAGAGGCAAGAACAATAAATAAAGAAGAATGTCAAAAAATAATAAAAACTTCTAATAGTATCTTATTAAAATCTATTGAAGAAGGAGGCACTACTATAAAAAGTTATACTTCTAGTTTAGGAGTAATAGGTAATTATCAAAACTATTTACAAGTACATAAAAGAGAAGGCTTACCTTGTAATAGATGTGGTGAAAAGATAGTAAGAATAAAGGTAGGAGGCAGAAGCACTTATTATTGTGAAAAATGCCAAAAATAAAAATAGGGGATATTTATGGATAAAATAATAAAAAATATTTTAAAATGCATTGAAGATGCGGGATATGAAGCTTACTTAGTAGGTGGTTTTGTTAGAGATTATCTTTTAGGAATAAAATCTTTAGATGTCGATATTTGTACAAATGCACTTCCTAAGGATTTACATAAACTATTTCCTAATAATTCTAACAGCAATACTTATGGGGGTTTTAAGTTACAAATTAAAAATTATAATATAGATATAACTACTTATCGAAAAGAATTAAAATATGATAATAGAAAACCGACAGAAATAGTATATTTAAATAATTTAGAAGAAGATATTGTAAGAAGAGATTTTACAATTAATTCTGTATGTATGAATAAAGATGAAAAAATAATTGACTTAGTTAATGGAAT